>NZ_JANGBE010000012.1:0-90502 GCF_024462255.1 Flavonifractor sp. DFI.6.63
CTTAATCATAGCTTCAAAGAAATTTGTCAAGAGCCTTCCTATTCCAATTGCTTGTCTTAGAAAGGACTTCTCGTCCTTTTCTGGTGCTTCAAGTTTCACGTTGTTTAATTTACAAGGTGCACGCGTCCCGCTTCATTCGGCTTCCGTCTCAGTCGCAGGAACTTTATTGTACCATGCTCGGTTCAACTTGTCAAGAGGTTTTTTGATTTCTTTTTCATCGAGCCGCAAGGCTGATTTTTTGGAAACCCTTGCCTCTCAAGGGGTTGCTCCTCACAGGCGCTCAATTAATATACCAAATGCCTGTCCAATTGTCAACACCTTTTTTGCATTTTCCTGCGTCTTTTTTTACACCCCCTTGACGCAACAAGATATGCCGTGCTTCTCTGCCGTATAGGCACAAGATATGCTTTCCTATGCCCGCTTCCGGCGCAGAAGCGCCACAGGCAATACCAGTGCAGGCAGCAGGAACCCAAAAACCAGCCCCCCCGCTTCCCCCCAGCCCTCGATCCATTCATATAAGGTAAAGGCGTCCGGGAACAGGAACAGCGCGCCCGCCAGCGTCAGAAGAACAAGAGGCAGGGCGGCGCTTTCGCGCCGCTGAAAGCCAAAGACAGCTTGCGCCATACAGCAGCAGGAGCACAGGAGCAGGGTGAGCAGCGCCAGATCGGCCAGCACCCACAGGGCAATGACCACCGACTCCACCCGTCCGAAGGCGCCTTCCACACCCACGCCTTTGACCATCATAAAAAAGGGGGTGTCCATCCGCTGTGTCAAACCGGGTCCAAACGCCCCCAGGCACACCCATTGCAGCAGCGTGAGCACCAGGCAGAAAACAGCGGCCCAGCGCATCGCCCGGCGGCGGTTTCCCTCTTTCCGGGCCACTCCTCCCCCCAAAAAAGCGCCAAAGATCACGTATCCCACTACCGAAAGCGCAGGCAGGGTGCCCCGGAGGACTTCCGGCACATCCTGCACCCATACCGGCAGCACATTCTGGGGTTCCACCCGAAACAGCCCCAGAAACAGGACTACTCCCAAGCAGAGGGATAGGGCCAGATAAAAGATTTCTCCTGCGCGGACCAGGGCCGGCAGCTTTTTGCGGGCAAGCCACAGCGCCACCGCCAGCAGCACCACCAGAAAGAGCTTTAGGGGTGCGTTGCGGTAGCTGGTGGACAAAAGGCGCAGGGCAAACAGCCGTGCGTTGACGCACAGCAGGCACAGCCCCCACAGCAGGTAAAGCAGGGCGAGGGCCTTTCCCGGCAGCCTGCCCAGGGCGCGCTGGAAGATCTGGGCCAGACCGTCCTCCGGCCCGGCCGTGCGAAACAGGGCAAACAGCACCCAGCAAAGCCCCAGCAGCACGGGCAGCGCCGTCAGGGTGCACAGCCACCCGGCCGCTCCCGCCGCCGCGGCCGTGCGGCCGGGAAGTACGCGTACCGTCGGGGAGAGCAGGGCCGCAAACAGCAGACAGAGCAGCTGGCGCAGCGCGATTTTACCCTCAGGCATGGATTCACCACCTTAATGAAATCGTTTTACCCCGCGTCATAGCTGCGCTCCAGCTTAGCCGTGACGGAGACGCTGACCTCCAGGCTGGAGGGATCCCACTGCCGCCGCAGCGCCTCTGCGCGCCAGGGCTGGGACAGTCCGGCCGCTCCGGCCAGGGAGAAGAAATCCCCCTCCAGCGTCCGGCACAGCTCCAGCGCGGCCAGAATGCGCTCCTGTTCCACTGCGGCCAGCTCCGCCTCCAGGCGGCGGCGGGCCGCCTCCTCCTGCAGCGCAGGCGCCCCTTCCGCCAAATTGGCCTCCACACGGCACTTTACGTCCATACCGGTGAGCACTTCCCCGTCAAAAACGCCCCGGATACGGGTCTTGGCCCCCACCACCCGCAGCGCGGCGGTTCCGTCGGCCTGAGGCAGTTCTACCACGTCGGCATCCACCCGGCTCAGCAGCAGGTTGACCCCGGCTGCGGCCGCTCCCTCCGCCCAGCCCACCAGCACGCCGTCCCGCAGCAGGGCGTATCCGGCGGTGGAGAGCGTGCCGTCACCGGTGAGGGCAGGCGCAAAGGAGGCCCCGCAGCGTTCCAGATCGGAGAGTACGTTCCGGACCGTGCGGGACATGGAGTCCGAGCGCAGCCCCGCTCCGTCGTGCAGGGTCTCCAGCCGGTCAGCCGCGGAGTCCTGTTGCCAGGCGGCGGAGATCGTCGTTCCCGCCTGTCCGTTTTGGATCACATAGAGTTCGGTGTCTAGGCGCATCTCCACATCCCGCATCACATAGTCCAGGGCGCCGCCCACGCCCCGGCGTGCCAGGTCCTCCCCCAGCAGCATCTGTCCCACATGGCCGAAGTAGATATAGGAGTCCCCTTCCCCCTGCATCTCCAGCAGGGCGGCGCTGAGGGTGCCCGCGCTGCCGGAGATCAGGGCGGGGTCGTCCAGCCCCTGCCCGCCGGTGGCGGCGGTGACCGCCACCCCGTCCGCGTCGGCATCCACCCCCAGGGTACGTACCAGGGACATGTCCTCGATCTCGCGGGCGTAGGGCAGCAGATCGGCGCGGCAGCCGCCCAGGGGAAGCAGCAGAAGCGCCAGCACACCGGCCCATCGCTTCATCGCTGGTTCCTCCGGTTCCGGGTGCGCAGGGCTGCGGGGCGCAGCTTCGTACGCTTCAGGGGCTGGCGCAGAACGGCGTGTCCCTCCACCTGCTCTCCCGCATTGGCGGCAAAGGGGGTCAGGTAGGATACGCCGAAGCTCTCGATGCCCGCCAGGTGGCACACCAGCATAGCCGCCCCCGCCACCACCCCGAACAGCCCGGCGGCCGAGGCCAGTACCGCCAGGAGAAAGCGCCAGATGCGCAGGGCGCCCGCCAGCTCCTGCGAGGGCATGGTGTACCCGGCAATGCCCGCGATGGACACCACGATGAGCACCGCCGGGGAAACGATCTTGGCCTCCACCGCCGCAGTGCCCACCACCAGTCCGCCGATGATGGAGACGGTCTGGCCGATGGACTGGGGCAGACGCAGCCCCGCCTCCTGCAGGATCTCAAAGGCCAGCAGAAGAATGAGCACCTCGAACACCGAGAGAAAGGGCACGTCCCGTTTGGCCGCGATGATGGACAGGGCCAGCCGGGTGGGGATCATCTCCTGATGGAAGGTGACCACGGCGATATACAGGGCGGGCAGGGTCAGGGTAAGCAGCAGGCAGGCATACCGCAGCACCGAGATGACCGAGGCCACCATCCAGTTGTTGGACTTGTCCTGGGGCGCCCGCAGAAAATCGCCGATGACGCCGGGGGCCAGATAGCCCAGCGGAAGGCCGTCGATGAGAATGCCCACCCGCCCCTCCGCCAGCCCCGCGCAGAAGCGGTCGGGCCGCTCGGTGTACTGCACCAGGGGAAACGCGGTTGCGGTCTCGTCGATGATATATTCCTCAATATTGCCGGTGGAAAGCACCGCGTCGATATCGATGCGCTCCAGCCGCGCCTGTACCCGCTCCACCAGGGAGGGGTCCACCACGCCCTCCAGGTACAGCACGTCCACCGTGGTCACCGATTGCCGCCCTACGATCTGTTCCCGCAGGCGCAGCTCCGGCGCCTTCAGGTGGCGGCGGCACAGGCTGGTGTTGGTGCGCACCGACTCCACAAAGGAATCCCTGGGTCCCTTGAGCACCGTTTCGTTTTCCGGCTCGCTGATGGAGCGCTTTTCCTCCGTGCCTACGTTGAAGGACAAGACCTCCGTCTCCCCCGGAAACAGCAGCAGGCAGTTGCCCTCCACCAGGTCGAAGGCCGCGCGGTCTGTGGCGCTCCGGCGCTCTACCCCCAGATTGTAGAGGGCCCCCTCCTCCATGGCAGCCATCAGCTCCGCCATATCCGGGCAGTCCGCCAGGGCCGAGTCCTGCGCCAAAGGCCGCAGAACATAGTCGCTGACCCGCTCCATCCGCACCATGCCGCTGATGTAGCACAGGGTGATCACCTTTTCCCCGTCCCCCGCCAAGCGGACGTTCCGTTTGGAGAAGTCCGCGCAGCCGGCAAAGACCGTCTCCAGGCTTTCCAGCGTCAGGGGCAGGTCATAGCGGGGCTCTTTCCTGGGGTGGGGCGGCACGTTCTCCCGTGCCCGGCCAAAAAATCCCATGGCCCGCACCTCCTTTTTTGCAAATCCTTCTATGAGTATGACCGGTTTTTCCCGCGATATGCAAAAAGCCCCGGAGCGGCAAAGAAAGAACGTTCCAGGCTGTCAAAAAACCGGAACAGGGTTGGACAACGGGAAGGAAGATCGTGTAAAAGAAACTCGGGAGGGGCGTCTTTCGCGTTGAATCAAATCAAATGTTGAACGTTTGGGAAAGTTCAACATTTGCCCCAGCTTGGCAAAAAGACTTTTTTGACAAGCGGAGAATATTCTTGTATTCCCGCAGGCCTTCCTTTATAATAAGAATAAGATCGCGGTGCGCCGCGGCAAAGACACTGTAAAGTGAGGCGGGAATTATGGAGATCAAGAATTTCGATAATATCATCAGCCGTGTCCCCAAGCTGTCGGCCCCCCTGCGGGTGGTGCTGGCCGGTTCCGACGGAGAGAACATGCTCCGGGGCCTCTTCCAGGCTCAGAACGAGGGCTTTGTGCAGCCCGTGCTGGTGGGCGACCGGGCGCGCACCATGGTCCAGCTGGAGAAGCTGGGGCTGGAGCAGGAGCCTTACACCATGGTGGACACCCCCCCCGGCCACAATGTCACCCAGGCCGCCATCGACATCATTACCTGCGGAGAGGGCGACATCCTCATGCGCGGCAACCTGCCCACCCGCGACTTTCTGATGCCTGTGCTGGATCGGAAGAACGGCCTGCGCACCGAGCGGCTGATGAGCCATGTGTCCCTGGCCTCCATTCCGGAGTATCCCAAGCTGCTGGCTCTGTCGGACATGACCATCATCGTCAACCCCAATCCCACCCAGAAGAAGGCCATCATCAAAAATACCGCCGACGCGCTGAAGGCCTTTGGATATGAGAACCCCAAGCTGGCCCTGATGGCTCTGGTGGAAAACGTAAACTTCCATATGCCCGATACCATCGAGGCCCAGCGCCTGGTGTCCGAACAGAAGCAGCATCCCTTCGCCGACTGCGAGCTGTGGGGCCCCATCGCCTACGATCTGATCATCTCCAAGGAGGCCTGCCGCCTGAAGCATTACGACTGCCCCTGGTCGGGCGGCGGCTTCGACGGCATCATCGCCCAAAACCTGATCGCGGCCAACACGCTGGTCAAGAGCTGGCTGATCCATGCCCACGCCGTCACCTGCGGCGCGGTGGTGGGCGCCAAGGTGCCCATTGCCCTCACCTCCCGCTCCGCCGCTGCGGAGGAGAGCTTCTTCTCCCTGGTCTTCTGCGCCGTCCTCAACGAGTGGCGCAAAAGCCAAAAGCCGTAATTCCGACCCAAACGAGCGCGGCCCCCGTCCTTTCGGACGGGGGCCGCGTCTGTTTAACCGGAGCGGGCGGTGCGTTTCCCGGTTCATCTGCCCTTGGACGCGCCCGTATACAGCGGCGCCCGCCGGGCGCCGGGGACCCGCCGCACCCGGCGCGCGCCCGCGCGTCCCGCCGCTTTGGCGGCTTCGCACACCACCACGGGGGTCACGGCAAGGCAGAGCACCACGGCCCACTCCACAGGGCTCATGGGAACGGTGTTGAAAACGGCCTGCAGCGGCGGCACACAGAGCACGGAGAGCTGCATCACCAGCCCGATCAGGAACGCCCGGTTCATGGCGGCGTTGGAGAAAACGCCGATGTGCAGCAGCGAGGCCCGCTCGCTGCGTACATCAAAGGCATGGAACAGCTGGCACAGGGTCAGCGTGGCGAACGCCATGGTGTTGGCCGCTGCATGGGCCTCACCGGGATCGGAGAGCACATACTCCCCCAAAAAGTAGGCCGTCAGGGTGAGCAGTCCCACCATGGCACCCTGCCAGGCCAGGCGGAGGGAGAAGGCGCGGGAAAACAGGGACGCGCGGGCGTCCCGGGGCGCCTGCTCCATGACGCCCTCCTCCACCGGCTCCACCCCCAGGGCCAGGGCGGGCAGGGAGTCGGTGACCAGATTGAGCCATAAAAGCTGGACCGGCACCAGGGGCATCTGGTGAAAATCCAGCACAGTGGCCAGGAAGATGGTCAAGATCTCCCCAATGTTGCAGGAGAGCAGGTAGTGGATGGCCTTTTTGATGTTGGCGTAGATGCCGCGGCCCTGCTCCACGGCGGAGACGATGGTGGCAAAGTTGTCGTCCGTCAGGATCATATCCGCCGCGCCCTTGGCCACGTCGGTGCCCGCCACCCCCATGGCGCAGCCGATGTCGGCCGCCTTGAGGGCGGGGGCGTCGTTGACCCCGTCGCCGGTCATGGCCACGACCTTGCCCCGGGCCTGCCACGCCCGGACGATGCGCATCTTATGCTCCGGAGAGACCCTTGCATAGACGGCGAAGCGCTCCACCTCCTGCTCCAGCAGTCCCTGGGGCATAAAGTCCAGATCCTCCCCGGTGACGGCCAGATCCCCCTTGCGGCAGATCCCCAGTTCCTTTGCCACGGCCACGGCGGTAAGCTTATGGTCTCCGGTGATCATCACCGGCCGTATCCCCGCGGCGTAGCACTGTTCCACCGCACGCCGCACCTCCGGCCGGGGCGGGTCCATCATGCCGATCAGGCCCGTAAAGGTCAGCCCCTGCTCCAGGGTGGCGCTGTCCAGCGTCCGGGGCAGGAAGGCCAGGTCCTTATAGGCCACGCCCAGCACCCGCAGGGCCCGCAGGGCCATGGCCTCGTTGCGGGACAGGGCCCTGCGGCGCGCCCCCTCGTCCATCCTGCACCGGCCCAGCAGCACGTCGGGCGCCCCCTTCACCAGCACCCGAAAGCTGCCATCCGCCTTTTGATGTACCGTGCTCATGAGCTTGCGCTCCGAGTCGAAGGGCAGCTCGGCCCGCCGGGGCCACTGCTCCTCCAGCGTCCCTTTCTCCAGCCCCTCCCGCGCGGCGGCTACCACCAGGGCCGCCTCGGTGGGGTCGCCGCCGGCGGCGGGTTCCCGCCCTGCCCGGATGAGCGCCGCGTCGCTGCAAAGCGCGCCGATGGTGAGGGCCAGCGCCCGCTCCCCTGTCCGGGGCGTCCAAACGTCCACCACAGTCATCCGGTTCTGGGTCAGGGTGCCCGTCTTGTCGGAGCAGATCACCCCCGCGCAGCCCAGGGTCTCCACGGCGGGCAGGCGCTTGACGATGGCGCCCCGCCTGACCATCCGCTGGACCCCCAGCGCCAGCACGATGGTAACGATGGCGGGCAGCCCTTCCGGAATGGCGGCCACGGCCAGGGATACGGCGGTCATGAACATCCCCAGCAGGGCCTTGCCCTGGAGCAGGCCAGCCCCGAACATCACCGCGCACACGCACAGACACACGAAGGAGAGGGTCTTGGAGATCTCCGCCATCTTTTTCTGGAGCGGCGTCTGGCTGTCCTCCTCCCCCAGCAGCATCCCCGCGATGCGGCCCATCTCGGTGTCCATGCCGGTGGCGGTGATCACGCAGAGGGCCCGGCCGCCGGTGACCACGGTCCCGGAGAGCACCATATTCCGCCGGTCGGCCAGGGGGGTGTCCTCCGGGAGCTCCCCCACAGGGGCCTTGGCGGCGGGTACCGGCTCCCCGGTCATGGCGCTCTCATCACAGCGCAGCCCCGCGGCCGTGAGGATGCGGGCGTCGGCGGGCACCAGGTCCCCCGCCTCCAGCCGGATAATGTCGCCGGGCACCAGCGCCGCGGTCTCCAGGCGGATCTCCTTGCCGTCCCGCAGCACCTTGGCCAGCGGGGCCGACATCTGCCGCAGGGCCTCCAGGGCCTTTTCGGCGTTATCCTCCTGCGAGATGGAGATGCAGGCGTTGACCGCCACGATGACCAGGATGATGGCCGCGTCCAGCCAGTCCTCTCCCCCGGTGGCCCACAGGGACAGCCCCGCCGCCGCCAGCAGCACCAAGATCATGGGGTCCTTCATCTGCCCCAAAAAGCGCCGCAGCAGCCCTGCCCGCCGCTGGCGCGCCAGCTCGTTGGGCCCCCAGCGCTCCAGCCTGCGTCCGGCCTCCCCCGGTGACAGGCCCCGCTCCCGATCCGTCTCCAACTCTCCCAGCACTTGCTTGACGCTCTTGGCGTACCAGGCGTTCATATGCATTTCCCCTGACATCCAGAATTTTCCTGTCCTTGGCTGCCAGTATAGCACAAGGCCTGTCCGTATTCAGGGGAAACGTGGCGGGACAGGAAACGGCTTTTGCAGCTGCGCCGCCCGGTCCGCCAGGCGGCGCAGGAAGCAGTCGTTGCTGGGCCGCTTTTCGGGCCTGCCGCCCATCAGGGCGCAGTATTCCGGCGGCGCGGCGCTGTGGATGCGCCGCACCATCTCCCGGATGTTCTTTTCCACGCAGGCATAGCTGGTCCGCCCCCGCCGCATGGCGGGTAGATAGGCCTGTTTGAGCAGCATATGCTTTCCCCGCGCCCCGGCCAGGGCCGCGGCTGCAATGGCGGCGGCCTCGGCGCCCAGGCCGCCGCCCCCCATATCCGCCAGCAGAGCGGCGGCCGCCTGCTCCAGGGGGTCCTGATAGAGCACCCGGATCAGCCCGGGCAGCGTCGCCAGGTGCACCGGCTTGATGAGATAATAGTCCGCCCCCAGGGAAAAGGCATAGCTGACCACATGGGAGGATGCCACCCGGGAGAGCACGATGACCTTCGGGCGCGGGACCACCGGATGCGCCCGGAGCTGCTGCAGGACGCCCAATCCGTCCAGGCCGGGCATGATCAGGTCCAGGAGCACCACGTCCGGCCGCTCCCGCTCCAGCAGCTCCAGCGCCTCATAACCATCCCGGGCGGCGGCGCACACCGCCATGTCCTCCAGGGGGGCGAAGAAATCGTTCAGCAGCGTGCGGGCGGCTGTGTCGTCCTCCGCCAGCAGGATACGAATCGGTCGTGTCATCCGTCCTCCGATTCCATCGCACGCACCAGATCGGCCGCTTTCAGAATAATGTGGGCGGCCAGGCCCCGGTCCAGCGGCGTCATCTCCTCCATGCGCCGCAGCATCCGCCCTGCCGCCGCGCCGGGTTCCCTCTGCCCATAGGCCAGCGCGTCCAGGCTGATGTTAAAAATACTCCCCAACCGGATGAAGTAAGCCATACTCATGCATTTCTTCCCCTGTTCGATGTCCCCGATATACTGGGTCGAGCTGCCCAGCCGCTCCGCCAGCGCCTCACGGGTCAGTCCCGCCTCCTTCCGGCACCGCCAGACCCGCCGGCCCACTTCCTCGCACAGCGCCTGCTTTTCCTGCTCATCCATATTAAAAGCCCCTTTGTGCAAAACTTTAGTTATAGCTTGGCACAACTCAAGGTTTTTAAAAGCAACCATCGTTTCTTATTATGCGTCTATAATACCCATTTTCTTAATGCAAGCTTCTTTTTGAGCATTTTGCTCTATTGCGGCGGCAAAAGATTGGTCAATCAGACGATTTTGGGGGCTCGCCCCCTGAAATTTTGCTTTCCCGCCCTTCCAGACGCCAAACAGCACTATTTCAAGCGATTTTTTAAAAACAGCTCGCTTATTCTTTTCTTTTCTTCCGTTATCCATTAAAATCTCTTTGTAAATTCATTTGTAAAACCGGCCCTCTTTTTGCTATCCTAAGCGTGTGGAAAGCAACGCCTGTTTTTTGATCCGGACAAGCAAATTTGGAAGGAGAGGCCGCCTGCGGGATCGTCCTCTGGTTTCCCGCGCGAGGCGGGAGCCCTGCCATGACGCCTAAAACACTCAAGAGCAAGGTATCCCTGGTCTATTTCAGCCTGATCTTTATCATACTGATGCTCGGCGTCATTTCTCTGTGGAATTTGACGCGAATCGGCCGCGCCGTCAATAATATCGTTATCACCAATTATAACAGTATCCAGCGTCTGGGCCATATGAGCGACGCGCTCAATTCCCAGAGCTCCATCCTGCTGACGTACCTGGACACGGGCAATTACGACGCCGCCCTGGAGCAGTTCGACGCCCAGACCACAATCTTTTGGGAAAACTACCACATGGAGCATGCCACCATCATTATCCCCTATGAGATGGAGCTGATCGAGGGGATCGGCAGTGAATATGAATCCTTTCTGACTCAGGCGCAGGCGGTCTTCTCGGCAGAGGGGAACGCGGACGCGCTGACGCTGTACCAGACCGGCACAGCGCCCCAGGCCCAGCGGGTCACGCTGAACATGGACGCGCTGGTCGCTTCCAATGAAAACGCCCTGTTTGCCCGCAAAGAGGAGGCCCAGCAAACCGTCTCCCGCGCCTGGGCTGTGCTGGCGGTCTTTTTCCTGCTGGCGGCGGTCATCGGCTTTTTTGCCCTCAAGCTGTATACCGACAAGCTGTTCCGCCCCATCTACGAAATCACGCAAAACCTGAAAGCGGTGCGCCAGGGCAACCTGAACCGCAAATCCTCGGTGCGCTCCAACGATGAGTTGGGCGCGCTGTGCGAGGAGTTCAACAACATGACCCAGCGTCTGCTGGAATTCGAGCGGAGCACCATGGGCCAGCTCCTTTCGGAACGCAACCGCACCATGGCCATCGTCCGCAGCATTACGGAGCCGCTGGTCATCCTGGACGGCAACCAGCGCGTTACGCTGCTCAATCACTCGGCGGAAGAGCTCTTCGGTCTGTTCACCAGCGACAGCGCCGGTCAGGATTTCCTTTCCGTCATCCGCCGTTCCCGCTTTCATGAGCCGTTGTCCCAGATCCTGCGGGACCCGGGCGCGTATCAGGAGGAGGTGCTCTGTATCGGCTCCTCCGATGACGCCCGTTATTTCAACGTTACCTTGACGCCTCTGCATTACGAGGGGATCGACCCCGGGTCGGTCATCCTGGTCTTTTACGATATTACCGAGCTCAAGCGTCTGGACACGATGCGCAGCGATTTCATCGCCACCATCTCCCACGAGTTCAAAACGCCCCTCACCTCCATCGTCTTTGGGGCGGATCTGCTCTCCGACGGCTCCCTGGGGGCGCTGAACCCGGCCCAGGGCGAGGTGGTCACCACCCTGAAGGAGGATGGCGAACGTCTCTCCCGGCTGGTCTCCGACCTGCTGCTGCTGTCCAGGATCGAATCGCCCAATCTGATCTACCAGTTTGTTCCCTGCGATCTGGCCGGGATCATCCGCAGCGCTCTTCCCCAGTTCCTCCCGCTGGCCGAACAGGGGGGCGTTTCGCTGGCGGCCCAGCCGGAGGCGGACCTGCCGCTGGTTCTGGCCGATCCGGACAAGATCAAATGGGTCCTGAACAACCTGCTTTCCAACGCCGTGAAATATACCGATCCGGGCGGTCGTATCCTGGTCCGCGCCCGGCTGACCGGCGCAAGCGTCACCTGTGAGGTGTCCGACACGGGGGAGGGGATCCCGCCCGCTTTCCTGGAGCGCATTTTTGACAAATACGTCCAGGTCAGCAGCTACGATCTGGAGCTGCGGGGCAGCGGGCTGGGTCTGGCTGTGGCCAAATCCATCATCCTGGCCCACAACGGAAGGATCTGGTGCGAGAGCGAGCTGCACCAGGGCTCCAGCTTCTATTTTACCCTTCCGCTGTCCGATAAGGGAGTTTTGCACCCATGAAGAAGGTCCTGATCGTCGACGACGCAAAAAACATCCGCATGCTGCTCACCAAATGCCTGGAGCTGGAGGGATACCAGGTCAAGACCGCCACCAACGGCAAGGACGCCCTCGCGCTCTTTTCCTCCGAGCGCTTTGACCTGGCCTTCCTCGATATCAAGCTGCCGGAGCTCTCCGGCACGGAGGTGCTCCGGCGCATCCGCGCCCAGGGCAACGACACCCCGGTGATCGTCATCACCGCCTATCCCACGGTAAAAAACGCCGTGGAGTGTACCAAGCTGCAAAGCATCACCTACCTGCAAAAGCCCTTTACCGCCGACCGGCTGCGCGCCGTGCTGAAGGAGGTCACCCCGCCCGACCCGCTGCCGGCGTCCTCCGATGCGTACAAATGCGCCGCCGATTTGTTGGATGCAGAACGCTGGGAGGAGGCGATCTCCCGGCTCAAGGCGGCTCTCGCCGCCGATCCCACCGATCCTGCGGTTTACTTTGGTCTGGAACGGGCCTATCTCGGTCTTGGCGACCGGGAGACCGCCGAAAAATTCCATAACGCCGGGCGCTCGTTTACCTGATCCCCGCACCGCTCTTCCGCTCAGAAAACAGGACCGTTGTCTTTCCACAAACTGATCAGCGAGAAATCCCTGTTATTTCTGGAAAGGAAGGCCAATTATGAACGACACTCTCAAAAACATTCTGCGCAAAGACGAGACCGTCCTCTGGGCGGGCGCCCCGGAACCGGTGGAGGTGCTGGAGAAGCCGCACGTTCCTCTGCTGATTGTGCGCTGGGCGGTCTGCGCCGTCCTGGGCGTGCTGCTGATCGCTTACCTGACCTATTTCTCCGTGTACGTCTTCCAGGTGGAAAACCAAGCCCGCATAGTGGTGGGCGTCGTACTGGCAGCCTGTATCTTTGTGGCCCTGCGCCCCTTTATGGACGCCCGCGGCCTGCCCAAACGGGTCTGCTTCGCCGTCACCGACCAGCGCTTTATCCTCTATCGCCGCAACGGAGACGCCTTTGATTACCGGGAACTGACCGACATGACCGAAGCCACGGTAGAGGCGCTTCCCACCGGTGCGTATAACTTCTTTATCGGCCCGGTCACCAATTCCCTTCGCCGGAGCACCCACCTCAACGTCACCGAATACCGCGAGGACGCCAAGCTCGACCCGCTGGTCTTTGCCAGCGTGGCGGATATCCAGGGCCTTCTCCGCGTCCTGCCGTCCTATATCACCGTCCACGGCGCCCCCGCCGCCGACCCGGAACGGGCGGCCTGAATCTGCGTTCTTCTCTTTCCCTTTCACATCCCGCCCGGCGCGCCGTTGCCCAACGGCGCGCCGGGCGGGAACCATTTTACCCGTCCGCGTCCTGCGGCCTCCCGGCGGAAGCGCATCCGCTCTGCCGCTGCGCCCGACCGCGGTCTTCCCCCGCCGCGCGGCGGTCCGCCACGCAAAACCGCCCCGGAGCCCGGCATCCAGCCGGTGCTCCGGGGCGGTTTTCACTTCTGCGGCGGACGTTATTCCGCGGCGGGACTCCCGGCGGGCGTGCCGGTCGCTTCCGGCGCACCGGACTCCTCCGGCGTCCCGGTCTCCTCCGGCGCGGCGCTCTCCTGAGCGGCGGCCTCGGCGTCCCGCTTGGCCTGACGGGCTTCGTTGAGCTGCTGGATCTTATCATAGAAGGCCTTGGGGTCCAGCGCGGCAAAGGCGTCGTTGGTCTCCACCACGGCGTTTTCCAGCCACCCGTCCATCAGGTTGCTCATGGCGTAATTGCTGTAGAGGCTGCGGGTATCCGGGGTGTCGGCATCCAGGCGCAGGATGATGTGATAGCCGTACACGGTCTCGATGGGCTCGCTGATCTCGCCCTCGGCCAGGGCCAGAGCCCCCTCCTCAAACTCGGCCACCATCTGACCGCTGTAGGCCAGGTAGCCATCGGGGTAATAAAGGTTGCCCTCTTCGTCCCGGCCGTCGTCGCTGTATGCATTCATCAGCTCGTCAAACTTGGCCGCAGGGTCGTCCGCGGCACGGATCTGCGCCAAAAGCTCCTCCGCCTCGGCCTTTTTGGCTGCCTTTTCCGCGTCGCTGTAAGTGGGATAGCCGGTCGTCTCATCCGTACCGGTGGAGTTCTCAAACGCCACCAGGATATGCTTGGCATTGTAAATGCCCTGCTCTTCCAGGAAGGCATCCATCTCGGCGTCCTCCGGGTCCAGCTTCCCGTCGGCGGCGTATTTCTCCTCCAGGGCCAGGCTCTGGTAGTACGCCATGTTCAGCTTGCGGAACGCCGTATCGCTGATGCACTGCTGATCCAGCCAGTCCTGATAGACGATCCCCTGGCCCTCCAGGGTCTCCTGGAGCTGAGTCATCTGCTCGTCCGCCGTCGTCTGGTCCTCTTCGGATATCGCCGTGCCTTCCTCCGCGGCCTTGAGTTCCACCAGGGCGTAGAGCTTGCTGGTCTCCAGCGCGTCGTTCTTCAGGTAGTCGGCCGTGGGCGTGCCGTCGATCTCCTCCTCCCAGGCGGTGTCGTCGGCCAGATAGCCGCTCTGCTTGGCGGTGGAAATGCTGGTCAGCAGCCAGAACAGGTACTCGTCGGCGGGCACCTCGGTACCGTCCACGGTATAGAGCACGGTATCCCGGGTGATCCCGGCGGCCTGATATGCGATGTCCCCGGGATCGGGCGTGGCCTCAGGCTCGCCGGTCCCGGCGCAGCCGGCCAGCAGCCCCGCCGTAAGTACGCCGCTTAGTCCGGCGCACAGGAGCTTTTTCAGTTTCATCTGATTCATATCCTCCTTCATTTACAAGAGGCGCCGCCCCTGCGGAGGCTCTGGATACTACACGCCAAAGGCCGGACGCTTGTTAGAGTATACCGCGTTTCTGTCCCCGCGGCAAGAAAAAGGGGCGGGATTTACTGAAAATTCATAATTTTAAGGTTCGGTCGGCGCCGGGCGCGGCCCGGTGCGAGCCGGCCCGCCGGGACGGGAGCGGCCGCTCCTGCGCCCCGTCCGCTCATTCCTCCGCCGGCGCGGTCTTTCCGTAGTCCTCCACCAGCTTTTGGGCCGCCTTGAGGGCGTCCTCCCCCCGTTTGAGCTTCAGGGAGAGGTAGGGCTTCTCGCCGGCGGAGAACAGCAGCCGGCCCCCATAGCGTTCCTGCCCGCACAGGGCAGATACCCGCTGCAGGTCGAACCGGGCCAGGTAAAGGTTCAGCCGGATGCCCTTCTGGTCGATCTGGCCGATGCCGTTCCGGGCGGCGGCGGCGCGCAGCAGAGCCACGGCGATGAGGTTATTAACCGTCCGGGGCGGGTCGCCGTAGCGGTCGATGAGCTCGTCGGTCACATCGTCGGCGTCTTCCTCGCTGCGGATGGCGGCAATGCGGCGGTACAGGTCCATCCGCTGTTCCGGAGAGGGGACGTACCGGTCGGGGATGGAGGCGGCCACGCTGAGGTCCGCGGCGCACTCGGTCTGCACGGGAACGGGCTCCCCGCGCTCCTCCAGCACCGCCTCCTCCAGCAGCTTGAGGTACATGTCATAGCCCACGCTGAGCAAAAAGCCGCTCTGCTCGGGGCCCAGGATGTTGCCCGCGCCGCGGATCTCCAGGTCCCGCATGGCGATCTTGAAGCCGGAACCGAATTGCGCAAACTCCCGGATGGCTCCCAGGCGCTTGGCGGCCACCTCGGAGAGGACCTTGCCCCGGCGGTAGGTCAAATAGGCGTACGCCCGGCGGGTGGAGCGCCCCACCCGGCCCCGGATCTGGTGGAGCTGGGCCAGCCCCATCCTGTCCGCGTCCTCGATGACCAGGGTGTTTACGTTGGAGATGTCGATGCCGGTCTCGATGATGGTGGTGCACACCAGCACGTCGATCTCTCCCTCGCTCATACGGCTCATGACGTCGTTGAGCTCCTCCTGGCTCATCTTCCCGTGGGCCACCGCCACCGCCGCATCCTCCCCCAGCAGCTGCTGAAGGCGGGCGGCGGTGCGCTCGATGGTCTCCACCCGGTTGTGGAGGTAGTAAGCCTGGCCGCCCCGCTCCAGCTCCCGGCGCAGGGCGTCGGAGAGCACGCCCCAGTCGTGCTCCAGCACATAGGTCTGCACCGGCTGCCGGTCCTGGGGCGGCTCCTCCAGGGTGGACATGTCCCGGATGCCGGAGAGCGCCATGTTCAGGGTGCGGGGAATGGGGGTGGCGGACAGGGTAAGCACGTCCACCTGCTTGGACAGCTCCTTGAGCTTCTCCTTGTGGGCCACGCCGAAGCGCTGCTCCTCGTCCACCACCAGCAGTCCGAGATCCTTCCACTCCACGTCCTTCTGGAACAGCCGGTGGGTGCCGATGAGCACGTCGATGCTCCCGTCCTTCACCCGGCGCAGGGTCTGCTTCATCTGGGCAGGCGTGCGAAAGCGGGAGACCACGTCGATCTCGACCGGATACTTGGCAAAACGCTGCTTGGCGGTCAAAAAGTGCTGGCGGGCCAGCACGGTGGTTGGGACCAGGATGGCGGCCTGCTTGCCGTCCAGCACGCACTTCATCACCGCCCGGAAGGCCACCTCGGTCTTGCCGTAGCCCACATCGCCGCAGAGGAGCCGGTCCATCGGCCGGGGGGTCTCCATATCCCGCTTGATCTCTTCGATGCAGCGCAGCTGGTCGTCGGTCTCGGCGTACTCGAACTCGTCCTCAAACTCCTTCATCCAGGGGGAGTCGGGGGAAAAGGCATACCCCGGCTGCCGCTGGCGCTGCGCGTAGAGCTGGATGAGCCCCTTCGCCAGGTCCTGCACCGCCTTGCGGGCCCGGCTCTTGGCCTTCTCCCAGTCGGTCCCCCCCAGCTTGGAGAGCTTGCGCGTTTCGTTGGCGTCCTCGCCGGAACCGATGTATTTGCTCACCAGGTCCAGCTGGGTGGCGGGGACGTAGAGCACGTCGGCCCCGGCGTAGGCGATCTTCACGTAGTCCTTCTCCACGCCGTCCACCGTCATGCGGGTCATTTCCAAAAAGCGCCCCACGCCGTGGTGCTCATGCACCACCAGGTCGCCGGGGGACAGGTCGGCGTAGGAGCCCAGCTTCTGCCGGTTGGTCACCGCCCTGGCCCCGCGCTTCTTCCTGCCCGGCAGGGCCTGCCCCTCCGTCAGCACCGCCAGATGGGCCCCGGGGTACTCCATCCCCGCGGTAAGGCCGCCCACGGCAATGACCGCCTTGCCGTACTCGGGCAGTGCATGCAGCTGGAAGTCCACGGCGGTCTTCCGGTTCTGCTCCCGCAGCAGGGTCTGCAGATTCAGGGCCCGCTGCTCGCTGCCCACCAGCACCACGATCCGAAATCCGTCGGACACGTAGTGGGCCAGGTCGGACACGGCGGTCTCCAGGCTGGCGCCGTAGGAGGGCAGCTGTTTGGCCAGCAGGCTGAGCAGGGTGCGGGGCCGTGCGGGGTACTGGGCGGAGGCAAAGGAGTCCAGATAGCAGACCGGCCATGCCTCCAGCTGCCGGCACAGCGCGTCGAAGCTCTGGGCGAACTCGGCCAGCTCCCCGGCCACCGTGCCGTTTTCCAGCAGGGTCTGGCTGTCCTGCTCCAGCTGCCACAGATAGTGTTTGGCCCGTTCGGCCACGCGGGGGCTCTCGCTGAAGAGCACCACCGCCTCCTCCGGCAGGTAGTCCGCCGCCGTGGCCACCCGGGGATAGATCAGCCCCAGATACCGGTCCAGTGCCGGAAACACGGCGTGGCCGGCCAGGCGCTCCCGGTCCTCCTCCAGCGTGCGCAGCAGGGCGTCGCTGCCGCCTTTGCGCCGCTTCACCCGGGCAATCAGGCCGTCCAGTTCCCCCAGCAGGCCGTCCCAGCCCCCCGGCGCGCACTGGGGCAGCACCTCGGCGGCGGGCAGGATCTCCGCCTGCCGGATGTTCTCGGTCCGCCGCTGGGTATTGGGGTCGAAGAGCCCCAGCGAATCCACCTCGTCCCCGAAAAACTCCGCCCGCACCGGGCGCTCCTGGGCGGGAGAAAAGAAGTCCAGAATCCCCCCGCGCAGGGCAAACTGCCCCACGCCCTCCACCTGCTCGCAGCGGGTGTATCCCGCCGCCGTCAGCGTCCCGGCCAGTTCGTTCAGGTCATGGCTCTCCCCCAGGCGCAGGGTCTGCGCGGCATGGATCAGCTGGCTTTTGGGCATGGTGCGCTGTAACAGGGCCTCCACCGTGCACACCAGCAGGGGGCATTCCCCCGCCGCCAGCGCGCGGAGCACGGAAAGGCGCCTGTGCTCCCACTGGCGGGAGGCCACGGCGGCGTTATGAAAGGTGAACTCCCGGGCGGACAGGGTGCGCACCCCTTCTCCGGAGAGCGCGGCCAGATCCCGCTCCAGCCGCTGGCACTCCCCCTCGTCGGCACAGACCAGTACCACCGGCCGCCCCAGGGCCTGGCGCAGCCCGGCGGCAAAGTGGGCGCGATGAACGGCGGACAGGCCGTTCACCGCCGCCGGACAGGCGCCGTTGTCCACGGCGGCGCACAGCTGCCGGAATTCCGGGAGATCGTTGAGCGCGGCAAGCAGCGGCTTCATAGGGCCCTCCTAAATAGAAAATTTTGGAAGTCACGGGCGCAGCGCCCACTCAGCGACGGACGGCGGGCGCCCGGTGCGGCCGCCTGCGCCCCAGCAGGATGGGGCAAAAGCGATCCAGCAGCAGGATCAGCGGCGCCGGGATCAGAACCAGCCCCGCCAGGTGGACCGCCAGCAGGCCCCAGCCTGAGACGGGCGCGAGGCACTCCACAGCCCGCTGGGCCAGATTGGAACCAAGCCACCCCACGGCATAGTAGGCGGCGCTGTATTTCCCCAGAAAGCGCAGGCCTCGGGCCGCCGGAAGCGCCCGGCAGAGCAGGACACAAAACGCCGCGCCGCAGGCGCCCGCGGCGTAGCAGGTGAAAAACTCATTGAGGTAGCGCAGATTATAGTCGATCCGGGTGGGGCCCAGATTCCGGTTGAAGGCGGTAAGCAGCAGGTTGGCCCCCAAACACACCAGGGCCACCCGTATCGTTTGTCCCGCGCTGCAGACAGAGGCGGGATGTCTCTCCAGCCAGTGCCGGGCCCGGCGGCCCAGGGCCAGATAGGGCAGCAGCAGCACCGCGGCGTCCACATGCCAGGGCAGTCTGGCCCCGCCCAGCCGGGCGTAGATCCACACCGCCCCCGCCGCCAGCAGCGCGGCGGGGAGCAGTCTGTTTTCCCTCCCCTCCAGAGCGCGCAGCAGCAGGGCAAACAGGCATTCCGCCGCAAAGAGGCCGGGGAAGAACCAGGCCCGCCCGGCCCAGGGGGTATCCGGCCACTGCAGGGCGATGCCCAGCAGTCCGTCCCAGTCGGGCCCGCCGCCCGCGGCAAGGGCCGCGGCGCTTTCCCAGCAGAAGAACGCCAGGTTATACGCCAGGTAGGGCATCAGGATCGGCAGCGCCTTATGGCGCAGGGTCGCCCCCACGCCGCCGGGGCGCAGGGAAAAAAACCAGCCGCTGAGCAGAAAAAACAGCGGCATGTGGAAGGAGTAGATCCAGGCGCTCGCCCACTCCGGCAGAAGGCGGGAGTGCCCCAGTCCTACCAGCAGCACGCCCAGCCCCTTGGCCGCGTCGGGCCAGGCCAGACGCGCGCCGCCCTGCTCAGCCATTGAAGCGGCTCATGGCCCGGTCCGCTCCCTCCCGCAGCAGGCACTCCACCGCGTCGGCACACCGCTTGACGGCCTGATCCATCGCCTTGGCGTCCTCCCCGGTGAATTTGGAGAGGACCCAGTCGGCCATGTCGTAATCCGGGTGGGGCTTGCCGCCCACCCCCACCTTGACCCGGGGGAAACCGTCCCCGCCCAGCTGAAGAATGATGTTTTTCAGGCCGTTGTGCCCCCCGGCGGAGCCGTTTTTCCGAATGCGCAGCCTGCCCACGGGCAGGGACACGTCGTCGGAGATCACCAGCACCCGCTCGGGCGGAATCTTGTAAAAATCCGCCGCCGGGCGCACCGCCTCGCCCGAGAGGTTCATATAGGTCACCGGCTTCATCAGCAGCACCCTGTGCCCGCCCACCTCCGCCGTATTGGTGAGGGCGCGGTATTTCAGCTTCTGTACGGGCACGCGGCAGCGCTCGGCCAGCTCGTCCACCACCCGAAAGCCCACGTTGTGACGGGTGAGCTCGTACTGCCCGCCGGGGTTTCCCAATCCCACCACAAGCCACTCCACACCGTTTTTGTTCTTGCCAAACAGCATCCTATTACCCCTTGATACGGATCTTCCTGAAACACAGCGGGCGCTGTGTTTCAGGAAGGTTGATTCGGACGGGTTTTGCGCCCGCCGGGCGCGCTCCCATTCCGCTCTGGGAGCGAAATGGGAGAATCGATCCAAAACGGGAAACGGCGGGGGCAAGCCCCCGCCCTCCCCGGTCGGTCTGTCTTTTGTCGGCTCTGCGCAGCGGCTCTGCAGCCGGGGAGCGCTCCCGGACGCCGCTTACACGAACAGCTTGGAGACGGAGATCTCCTCGTAGATGCGCTCGATGGCCTCGGCAAACATGTGGGCCACGGAGAGATACTTGATCTTATCACAATTTACGCCGGGACGGGCGGGAACGGTGTCGAGGAAGAACACTTCCTTGATCACGCTCTTTTCAATGCGCTCCACCGCGGGCCCGGAGAGCACGCCGTGGCTGGCGCAGGCCACCACCTCCGTGGCGCCGCCCAGCTCCACCAGGGCCTGCGCCGCGCCGCACAGGGATCCGCCGGTGTCCACCATATCGTCAAAGAGGAGGACCTTTTTGCCCCGCACCTCGCCGATGATGTTCATGACCTCGGAGGAGTTGGCCTTCTGGCGGCGTTTATCCACGATGGCCAGTCCCATGCCCAGCTTCTGGGCAAAGGCCCGGGCCCGGGCCACGCTGCCCACGTCGGGAGAGACCACGATCACGTCGTCCTCCTGCCCGGCATAGCGCTGGTGCAGGTAATTGGTAAACACGGGGTTGCCCAGCAGATTGTCCACGGGGATATCGAAAAAGCCCTGGATCTGATTGGCATGCAGGTCCATGGTCAGCACACGGTCGGCGCCGGCACGGGTGATGAGGTTGGCCACCAGCTTGGCGGAGATGGGGTCGCGGGGTTTGGTCTTGCGGTCCTGACGGGCGTAGCCGAAGTAGGGCATCACGGCGGTGATGCGCCCGGCGGAGGCCCGCTTCAGGGCGTCGATCATAATGAGCAGCTCCATCAGGTTGTCGTTGACGGGCGAGCAGGTGGACTGTACCACAAACACGTCGGAGCCGCGGACCGTCTCGTAGATGGAGACGAAGTTCTCCCCATCGGAAAAAGCCCCGACCTCGGCGTTGCCCAGTTCCATCCCCATCTCCTTGCAGATGGCCTCGGCCAGGGGCCGGTTGGAATTGCCGGAAAAGATTTTGATATCCTTGCCGTGTGCGATCATTTCTGACATCCTCTCATTTTTGTTTCTCTTTATCATTTCCCGCTTCCGGGATCATTTCCTGCTCTTGCGGCGCTTGGCGGCCCACTGCTTCTTGACCACCTGCACGCTGCGGGCGATGGCCAGGGAGTCGGCGGGGACCTCGTTGGTGATGGTGCTCCCGGCGGCGGTGTAGGCGCCGTCGCCCACCTTTACGGGGGCCACCAGGTTGGTGTTGCAGCCGATAAAGGCGTCGTCCCCGATGGTGGTGCGGAACTTGGTGGCGC
Source organism: Flavonifractor sp. DFI.6.63 (assembly GCF_024462255.1). Lineage (NCBI taxonomy): Bacteria > Bacillati > Bacillota > Clostridia > Eubacteriales > Oscillospiraceae > Flavonifractor > Flavonifractor sp. DFI.6.63. The sequence goes on from NZ_JANGBE010000012.1 coordinate 21,227, forward strand.
CGTCATAGTTGACGGTGACGGTGCCGCAGCCGAAGTTGACCCGCTGCCCCACGTCGGAATCGCCCACATAGGTGAGATGGGAGATCTTCGTGCCCGCGCCGATGTCGGAGTTCTTCAGCTCCACAAAGTCGCCCACCTTCACGTTGGCCCCCACATGACAGTTGGGCCGGATGTAGGCAAAGGGGCCGATCTTCACGCCGTCGTCCACCCGGCTCTCGTTGAGCTGGGATGCGTTCACCGTCACCCCGTCCCCGATGGTGCAGTCCCGGACCATGGAATTGGGGCCGATCTCGCAGTGTCGGCCGATGACGGTCTTCCCCCGCAAAATAGTGCCGGGCAGCAGCACGGTACCGTCCCCCACGGTGACCTGCGGGCCCACGTAAGTGTTGGCGGGGTCCACCACGATCACGCCGCGTCCGGTCGTCAGCGCCCGGTTCAGGGCGGATACGCCGTCGTGGTGGGCAAAGCTCTGGGCGCTGAGCCAGTCCATGCCCCGGCTCAGCGGCTGGATGCCCAGGAACTGCCCGTAGGGCTGGCCAAAGGCCTCCCCCTTCTCCCGCAAAACGGCGTCGAAGTCCGCCCCCGCGTCCAGCGCGTCTTTGAGCGCGGCGGAGTCCACCCGGAACACGCCGCAGCTCTCCCCCCGGGGCAGCGCCGCCCCGTCGTCCGCCAGATACGCGGCGGCGGCGGCGTTCAGATAGACCGGCTGGGTCACCACGGCCACCCGTCCCGTCAGGCCGGACAGGAATTCCGCCAGCCGCTCCCGTGCGTCGGTGGCGCCGGTGGTCACATAGCCCGTCCCCTCCGGGAAGCAGGCCTGGGCCGCCTGCCGGTCATCGTCGTGGCAGACCACTAAAAATTTCTCGAACCCCTCCGCGCGCAGCGCTTCGGCCATCCAGACCGCCGGCGGAGCGAACATCAGCTCCTCCAGCATCCAATTGAACCGGCCGTCCTCCCGGGGGAGAAACACGACCGCGCCCTTTCCTTCCATATGGCGCACCTCTCTTTTCCGTTTCATTATAGCAAAATGGTCTTAAAATTGCATCGACAAATTCAAAAAATCCACGTTTTTCCCGCACTTTATGTGCCTTGCACAATTTTGCCGCCGTTTCCCCCGCTTTTCTCGGATAAAACACGCCGGCGTGTCCGCTTGCGGCGGACAAACGCAGGCTCGGCGGAGACGCCCGCACCGTTCAGGCCAGCAGGATGCGCCGCAGGGCCAGCCGGCGCCAGATGTGGGTCACCTCGGCGGTGGCGCAGAGCTTATCCGCCAGATTGACGGTCAGCGCCTCCCGGCAGCGGGGACGGCGGCGGGCCATGGGCCACATGTGGGAGAGGATGATGTTCTCCTCCTTGGAGGAAAGCCCGCCGCACAGCTTGACGGCGTTGCGCAGGGCGGCCGCCGGATGGGCGAAGCACTGGCGGTAGGACCTGAGGCTGCGGGGATCGTAGAGGTACAGGTCGTGCAGCAGCCCGGCCCGGGCGGCGGCGCGGTAGTCCAGCCTCCATTTCCGGGCCAGGCGGAAGGCGGTATAGGAGACGAAGACCGAGTGCTCATAGCAGGACACGCCGGGGTGATGGCGGATGCCCTGCATAGCGCGCACTGCGGGGGTCTCCAGCAGGTCCTCCACCTGCTCCAGATAGCAGTTCCAGTTGGTCTTGTCCCAATAGGTCATGACGCGGGCTTCCTTTCTTGGTTTCGGCACCTTTGATTATACGCGCCCGCGCGGCATTTGTCATCGGGAAAAAGGGAGTTCGACTGAAAAGTGTTATAATTTCTTAAACATTTCCGCCCGGCCCTTGTATATACTAGCTGTACTAACACGCTTCATACACCCGGGGCGCCCCTGCCCCGGCGGAAAGGAGACGGGCGCATGATCTCTCTCAATTACCGGGATGCCCGGCCCATCTACGAACAGGTCAAGGACGGCCTTCGGCATCTGGTGGTCACGGGGGCCATCCAGACCGGGGACCGGCTTCCCTCGGTCCGGGCGCTGGCCTCTTCCCTGGCCATCAATCCCAACACCATCCAGCGGGCCTACGAGTCGCTGGAGGCGGAGGGCTATCTCTACACCGTGGCGGGCAAGGGCTCCTTCGCCGCTCCCCAGGACGGAGTAAACCGGGTGCGGCGGGACGCCCTGCTGGGCCAGTTCGACAGCTCTGCGGCAGAGCTTTTGTTCCTGGGCATGACGGCGGAGGAGCTGACCCTGCGGCTGCGGGACGCGGCCCTGCGTCAGGCGCGGCGAGAGGAGGCGGGACAATGATCCAGGTAAAAGACGTGGTAAAGACCTTCGACGGCTTCCGGGCCCTGGATGGGCTGACCATGACGGTGCCCAGCGGCTCCATTTACGGGCTGGTGGGGCCCAACGGCGCGGGCAAGTCCACCATACTCCGCCATATCAACGGGGTCTACCGCCAGGATTCCGGCGAAGTGCTGGTGGACGGCGCGCCGGTGTACGAAAACCCGGCGGTCAAGGCCCGCCTGGCCAGCATCCCCGACGAGCTGTACTACTTCCTCTCCGCCTCCACACGGGACATGATGCGCTTTTTCCGGGGCTTCTATCCCCGCTTTGACCAGGCCCGGTATCAGGCGCTCAAGGACGTGTTCACCACCGTGGACGAGCGCCAGTCCATCCGCCGCCTCTCCAAGGGCATGCAGAAGCAGAGCGCCTTCTGGCTGGCGCTGTGCTGCCGGCCGGACGTGCTGGTGCTGGACGAACCGGTGGACGGCCTGGACCCGGTGATGCGGCGGCAGGTGTGGAGCCTTTTGATGGGAGACGTGGCCGAGCACGGCACCACGGTGCTGGTCTCTTCCCACAACCTGCGGGAGCTGGAGGACGTATGCGACCACGTGGGTATTCTCTCCCGGGGAAAGGTGCTCATCGAACGCAGCCTCAGCGACCTTCAGGAAAACGTGGTCAAGATGCAGGTGGTCTTCCAGGAAAAGCAGCTGCCCCAGCTCCCGGCGGACCTGGAGATCCTCAACATCTCCCAGGTGGGCCGCATCCATACCCTGATCGTCCGGGGCAACGCCACCGAGGTCACCAACCGCCTGGCGGCGTATGCCCCCATCCTCATGGAGGCCCTGCCCCTGACCCTGGAGGAGATCTTTATTTACGAGCTGGGAGGTGAGGACTATGCGGTCCGCGACATCGTGCTTTAATCTCACCCTCTATCAAAAAAACCTGTCCCGCTTTTGGCCCATCTGGGCGCTGTACGGCCTGATCTGGCTGTTCCTGCTGCCCATTTCCATCCTCAACGAGAGCCGCTGGTGGGACAGCGCCAGAGCCGCTCAGCGCCCCCTGCAGTTTCTGGAGGGCGGCAGCGCCGGTCTGGCCATGGCCCTGATCTTCGGGCTGCTCTCGGCCATGGCGGTGTTTTCCTACCTCTATAACAGCCGCTCGGTAGGACTGATGCATACCCTGCCCCTGAAGCGGGAGGGGCTGTTCTTGACCAACTACCTCTCCGGGCTCTCCTGCTTCCTGCTGCCCAATCTGGCGGTCTTTGTGCTCTCCCTGGCCGCCGAAGCCCTGGCGGGGGCGGTGAATGCGGGCAGTCTGTGCATGTGGCTGACGGTACAAAGCCTTCTGTGCTTCTTTTTCTACTCCTTCGCGGTATTCTGCGCCATGTTTACCGGCCACATCCTGGCCCTGCCCGCCTTTTACGGCATCCTGAACATTCTGGCAGCCGGGCTGGCGTACCTCTTTGACGCTCTGGCCGGGGCATTCGTCTACGGCTACGCGGGCATCCCCAGGCTGAGCGAGGCCGCCGTCTGGCTCTCCCCCGCCCTGCGCCTGACCTACACGCTAAATCTGATCTATCCGGGCGGCAACGGGGTGTACGTCCAGTTCTACGGACTGCACGTGGTGCTGCTCTATGCCCTGGCGGGGCTGATCCTGACCGGGCTGGCCCTGCTGGTCTACCGGCGCCGCTCGCTGGAGCGTGCCGGAGACATCGTCAGTGTGGGCTGGGTGCGCCCCGTCTTCAAGTACGGCGTGGGCGCCTGCGCCGCCGTGGCTCTGGGCTCTTTCCTGTACGGGATGTTTCTCTACAGTCTGCCCGAGAACGCCTGGACCCTGCTGTCGTTCCTCCTTCTGTGCGGCGCGGCGGGCTATTTCGTGGCCGAAATGCTGCTGCGCAAGCGGTTTTGGGTCTTCCGGCGGAGCTGGAAGGGCTGTCTGGTCCTGCTGGGCTGCCTGACCGCGCTGGTCTGTGTGCTGGAATTCGACCTGACCGGCTTCGAGCGCCGGGTGCCCGGCTCGGACCAGGTGGCCTCGGTCCAGATCGGAGACGTGCGCTCCGCCCCCTACGACGACCTCAACTATACCTCTTTGAATCTGAGCGACCCGGCCGATCTGGCGCTGGTGGAGCAGCTGCACCGGGCCATTGTGGCGGAAAAGGACCGGTTTGACCAGGCGGACGATTACGGCGCGGTCCAGCTGACCGACGGGCTGTATGTGGAGACCAGCAGCTCGGTCTCCGTCTGGCTGGATTATACCCTGAACACCGGCGGGCGCGTCCTCCGGCGCTACTCCTTGCCGGTCACCGCGGCCGACCTGACCGATCCCTCCTCCGCCGCCAGCCTGCTTACCCGGCTGCTCAACGACCGCACGCAGGTGGAACAGGGCTATTTCCCCCGCTGGAGCGGGAACGCCCGGCTGGTGGACGCCTGGGTCTCCAATCTGCAAAATCCCCAGCCCGGGAGCGACGCCTCCGAGGCCTCCTACGCGGACGTCTACGTGGACAGCGCCGCCCTGGAGGAGCTGTTGACCGCGGTGCGCAGCGACCTGGCCGCCGGGCGCCTCGGGGTGCGCTACCTGTTGGACGACCAGGCGCGGCAGGAGAACTGCTACCTCAGCGACCTGTATCTGGACTTCCGGACCCCCGCCGCCCGGAACGCGGCGCAAAACAGCACGGACGAACCCGGCGCGGAGACGGCGTACGAAGGCAACGTCGTCTGCATCACGCTTCAAAAGAGCGCCGCGGAAACTCTGGCCGTGCTGGAGAAATACGGCGTCGTGGGCGGCGCCTCCCAGCTGGTCACTCACGCGGAGCTCTCCCGGATGGAGGCGGCCGGGGCGGCTTCTGACGGCGGCGGTGAGTATACCGTGTCTCTGCCCGCCAACTGAGCGGCTCCGCCGCGTCCCCAGAAGCGGAGCGCGTCCGGCCCTTTGGCCGGACGCGCTTTTGCCCCGAATTGTTAAAGTTTTAACTTAAAATCCCCAAAACGGCCCGAAAAACTCTTCCTCTTGGAGTTGATTTTTGTGTGAGGCAGGCGTATAATCAGGCCGAAGGGTATTTCCAGCACGGGAAGAATATAAATTTTTGGAGGTCTTCGTACATGAAAGAAGTCTACGTAGTCAACTGCTGCCGTACGGCAGTGGGGTCTTTCGGGGGCAGCCTGAAGGACGTGCCCGCCACCGATCTGGGCGCGGCAGTCGTCAAGGAAGTACTGAGCCGCGGCGGCGTGAAGCCCGAGCAGGTGGACGAGCTGATGTTCGGCTGCATCCTCACCGCCGCGCAGGGCCAGAACCCTGCCCGTCAGGTGGGCGTTAAGGCCGGTCTGCCCTATTCCGTGCCCGCCTACACCGTCGGCATGGTGTGCGGCTCCGGCATGAAGAGCGTGATCGAGGGCGCCCGCGCCATCCTGGCCGGGGACGCTGAGATCATCGTGGCCGGCGGCACCGAGAACATGTCCGCCGCCCCCTACGCCCTGCCCGCCGAGCGCTGGGGCGCCCGCATGGGCGACAAGAAGGTCGTGGACACCATGATCAAGGACGGCCTGTGGGATGCTTACAACAACTACCACATGGGCACCACCGCCGAGAACATCTGCGACATCTGGGGCATCACCCGGGAGGAGCTGGACGCCTTTGCCGCCAGCTCCCAGCAGAAGACCGAGGCCGCCCAGAAGGCCGGCAAGTTTGACGACGAGATCGTGCCCGTCCTGGTCAAGAAGAAGAAGGAACTGGTGGAGTTCAAGGTGGACGAGTTCCCCAAGGCCGGCGTGACCTGCGAGAGCATCGCCAAGCTGCGGGGCGCCTTCCCCGTGGGGCCCGAGGGCGTGGAGGACGAGGTGGTGCACACCTTCGAGGTCACCGGCGTCCACGCTGACGACGCCAGAAAGCACGTCCAGCGCGTGACCGCCGCCAACGCCTCCGGCATCAACGACGGCGCCGCCGCCATCCTGCTGGCCAGCGGCGAGGCTGTTGAGAAGTACGGCCTGAAGCCCATGGCCAAGCTGGTCGGCTGGGGCCAGGGCGGCGTGGATCCCAAGATCATGGGCGTGGGCCCCGTGCCCGCCTCCCGCAACGCCATGTCCAAGGCCGGCGTGACCATTGAGGACATCGACCTGGTGGAGGCCAACGAGGCCTTTGCCGCCCAGTCCATCGCCGTGGCCCGCGAGCTGAACTTCGACATGAGCCGCGTCAACGTCAACGGCGGCGCCATCTCCATCGGCCACCCCGTGGGCGCTTCCGGCGCGCGCATCATCGTCACGCTGCTGCATGAGATGGCCAAGCGCGGCGACGCCAAGCGCGGCCTGGCCACCCTGTGCATCGGCGGCGGCATGGGCGTTGCCACCATTTTCGAAAAGTGCTAAATGAAACTCAGCGCTGTGCCGGAACGGGGACGGGAACAGACCGCCCCCGCTCCGGCATACGGCAAAACTCCCATTCTTCATTTTAGGAGGGCAATATCGTGCGCAATAAAGTAATTTCTGTTGCGGAGGCCGTGGCCATGATCCCCGATGGGGCCACCATCATGTGCGGCGGTTTCCTGGGCTGCGGCAGCGCCCATCACATTATCGAGGCCCTGGCAGAGAAGGGCACCAAGGACCTGACCCTCATCGGCAACGACTGCGGTATGGCGACCGGCCCCAACGGCGAGGAATTCTACGGCATGGCCAAGCTGGTCCACAATCACCAGGTCAAGCACGTCATCGCCACCCACGTGGGCATGACCCCCGACGTGGGCACCCAGGGCATGGTGGATAAGACGCTGCAGGTGGACCTGATCCCCCAGGGCACCCTGGCGGAAATGATCCGCGCCGGCGGCGCCGGCCTGGGCGGCGTACTCACCCCCACCGGCGTGGGCACGATCGTGGAGGATTCCCCCTACTGCCTGGGCAAGCAGACCATCGACGGCAAGGAGTACCTGCTCATGAAGCCCATCCGTGCCGACTTTGCCCTGATCAACGGCCACATTGTGGATCAGTTCGGCAACATCTGGTATAAGGGCACCACCCGGAACTTCAACATCGTTATGGCCACCGCCGCCGACGTGGTCATTGCCGAAGGCGATAACCTGGTGGAGATCGGCGATATCGAGCCCGAGAACGTGGTCACCTCCGGTGCCTTTGTCAATTACATCGTGGATGGAGGGAAAGCATAATGGATAAGTCTGAGATCAAGGGCTTTATCGCCAAGCGCGTCGCCCAGGAGCTGAAGGACGGCGACGTGGTCAACCTGGGCATCGGCCTGCCCACGCTGGTTCCCGCCTACCTGCCCGAGGGCGTCCACGTGATCCTTCAGTCCGAGAACGGCATCATCGGCACCGGCCCCAAGCCCACCCCCGAGGAGGCCGAGCCCCGCTATAAGACGGACGCCGGCGGACAGCCCGCCCAGGCCGCCAATTTCGGCTGCTACATCGACTCCGCCACTTCCTTCGGCTTTATCCGCGGCGGCCACGTCAACGCCACCATTCTGGGCGGCCTGGAGGTGGACGAGGAGGGTTCCCTGTCCAACTGGATCATCCCCGGCAAGAAGATGCCCGGCATGGGCGGCGCCATGGATCTGCTGGTGGGTGCCAAGGAAGTCATCGTGGCCATGGAGCACACCGCCAAGGGCAATCCCAAGATCCTGAAGAAATGCCGTCTGCCCTATACCGCGGTGCACTGCATCACCAAGATCATCACCGAAATGTGCGTGATCAATGTCACCGACAAGGGCCTGGAGCTGGTGGAGATCAACCCTGAATTCACCGTCGAGCAGGTGCAGGCCGCTACCGAGGCTACCCTGATCGTCTCCCCCGATCTCAAGCCCATGTGCTGAACCCCAAAAGAAGTCAAACGGGTCTGCGGCATAGCCGCAGACCCGTTTTTCTGCTCTTCCCCTTCTATCCGCATCAAAAATGCTTCATTACGTCCGGATCCCGTTCTTTACAGATTACAGAAAGCGGCAGTATAGTAGGCCTTGACCAAGACAGCTGCCGCCAGCGAAAGGAGGCTCTGCATCAGGGGCGGGAAAATCCGGCACAGTCTACCAGATGAAAGAGAGGGAGCAGAATGTCAGCTTTAACTGCACGCGGAAAAAACGTTAAATACTATATCTGTGTCGCTATTTCGCTATGCTTTATTTTCCTGTTTGGGAAATTGGTCCAGCCCTTTGCCGGCATTACGCCGGTGGGCATCAGCATCCTGGGTATTTTCTTTGGGGTGCTGATCGCCACCATCGTCACCGGAGAGACCTTCTGGCCCGCCCTGCTGGGCCTGTTCGGCATGATCGTCTGCGACTTTACCACTGCGGGCGACCTGCTGAAGACCTGGTTCGGCAATACCACCATTCAGCAGATCATCTGGGTCATGGCGCTGACCGGGGCCGTGACGGAATCCGGCGCGGTCAACGTGCTGGCCCGCAAGGTCCTCAAGATCCGGGCGCTGAAGGGGCATCCCATGCGTCTCATCACCGCGCTTTTCCTGACTGTTTTAGTCTGCGCCGCATTGGTCAGCAGCCCCACGACCATGCTCCTGCTGTGGTATCCGATCCTGGACGGCATCTGTGAGATGTGCGGGGTGGAGAAGAACAGCGACCTGAAGCGGGAGCTGCTGCTGGGCATCTACATCGCAGCCATGGGGGCCTATGTACTGCCCTTCAAGGGCGTGCACCTCTCCTCCATCGCCATCATCAGCGGCATTATGGAGAGCAGCGGGCTGCCCTTCAACAATATGGCCTACCTGGTCGTGGCCACGCTGGTGGTGCTGGCCTTCGTGCTGGTCTACACGCTGTTCATCCGCTTTGTCTGGAAGACCGACCTGACCCCGCTGAAGGAGTTCGACGTGGACAAGATGGGGCTGACCGAGGCCGACCTGAAGATGACCGGCAAGCAGAAGACTCTCTTCGGCTTCATGCTGTTCGGCATCGTGTTCCTGCTGCTGGGCATGGCTCTGCCCAAGGGCAGCGCCGTCTATGATTTTTACAACAAGATCGGCTCCACCTGGGTCTGGATCGTTCTCTTCGCGGTCCTGTGCCTGATGCGGGACCGGGAGGGCAAGCCCTTCATCAACGGCGTCAAGCTGCTTCAGTCCAAGACCATGTGGGGGATCGTGGCCGTGGCCGGCTGCTTTACCATCTGCGGCTCCGCCATCGCCTCCGATGATCTGGGTATCAAGGCCGCCATCGCTACGGTTCTGGGGCCCATTCTGGGCAATGCCAGCTGGCCCATCATGGTCATTCTCTGTGTGGCCGTATCCACCATCTTCACCAACTTTACCAACGGTATGCCCGTCAGCTTCACCATCAACGCCATCTGCATCCCTCTGGCCTGTACCATGCAGATGGAGGGCCGCGGCAACGCCACCATCCTGGGCGTGGCCACCATCCTGGCCAGCATGTGCGCCTTCCTGACCAACGGAGCCATTGCTTATGCCCCCATCCTGCTGGGCCGGGAGGAAATGACCTCCAAATTTATCTTTACCAAGGGCGTTGTGACCAACATCCTCTTTATCGTACTGGCCAGCCTGATCTGTATCGTAGGCGGCTACGTGGTCTGACCAAACTACCAGCAAGGGAGAAAATTCTACTATGACGAACAAGACTTATCTGGAGCCCGCAGCCGAGCTGCCGGTCCAGGAGGAATGCGACATCCTGGTGGTCGGCGGCGGCGCGGCCGGCCACTCCGCCGCCATTGCCGCCGCCCGGGCAGGGGCCAAAAACATCATCCTGCTGGAGCGCTACGGCTATATGGGCGGCGATGTGACCGGCGGCTATGTGATCATGGTCCCCAACCTCTCCTGGTATGACAAATCCTTTGTCCGCGGCCTTCAGGAGGAGTGGTTTACCCGCCTGAGCAAGATCCCCGGCGCGGTGACCGCCCCCGGACTGGACCAGGTGGGCTGCACCGACCCGGCCCTGCTTCATCCCTGGCGCGCCTTCCACGACTGCGTCAGCCGGGACGGCTACGGCGGCTGCAAGCCGTCCTGCCTGGTGCGTTCCGTCTACTTTGAGCCCAATCAGCTGAAGATCGAGATGGACAAAATGCTTCTGGAGCACAAGGACGCCATCCGGGTCATGTGCCACAGCATGGGCGTGCGCCCCATTCTGGAAGGCGGCCGGGTCAAGGGTGTGGTCTACGAGAGCAAGGAGGGCCGCAAGGCGATCCTTGCCAAGATCGTGATCGACGCCACCGGCGACGGCGACCTGTACTCCCGGGCCGGCGCCCCCTGCCAGAGCATGGCCGACCAGGTGACCCGCGCCAACACCACCGCCCTGGTGTGGCGGATCGGCGGCATCAACTGGGACCTGTTCTACCAGTGGCGCAGCACCCACCCGGACGAGATGGCCGCCCTGCGCCTGGGTCTGACCCGGGTGGCCGGGTTCCGCTGCCTGCCCATGCCCAGCAACCAAAACGACATCTGTTGGGTCAACAGCTGGCACGCCAACCGGGACTGCTCGCAGGTCAAGGATCAGACGGAGACCGAGATGAACACCCGCAGCACCATGCGGGACGTACTGGACTATTTGCGCCAGGCCGTGCCCGTGGCCTTCCGCAACGCGTACCTCTACGATATCGCGCCTCAGCTGGGCACCCGCATCAGCCGCCGCCTGGTGGGCGAGTACGTGATGAGCACCGCCGATTTTGCCTACGCCATCCAACACGACGACGTGATCGCCTGGCACTCCACCATATGCCAGGTCAACGACTGCGGCCCGGTCGAGATCCCCTACCGGGCCATCCTGCCTCAGGGGGTGGAAAACCTGCTCTGTCCCGGCCGCCACCTGTCTGCCGACGGCATCGCCATCGACTGGCTGGATCTGATCCCGCAGTGTGTGGGCACCGGACAGGCCGCCGGCGTGGCCGCCGCCGTGGCGGTCGCCGACGGCTCCACCGCCCACGGGGTGGATATCCGCAAGGTGCAGGATATCCTGGTGGACCAGGACGTGCCCCTGCCCCGCAACGCCAAGTTTGAGGCCAAGGACCCCTCCTACCGGGAATGTGTGCAGGCCCATCAGTACGGCCTGTACACCGATAAGGCCAAGCTGGCCCGGGAACAGCGGGAAAAGGGCCAGCGCCTGGACCTGGACTTTCAGGAAAAATTCAATGAACCGCCCAAGCACTGAGCCGCCGGAGCAGGCTGCGCAGCCCGTCCCTTCGCAGCAACCCGTGCTGCCGCTGGACTTCTGCCGCTCCCTGGTGGACGCGCCCGGCTGTCTCCGCGACGGCGTCTGCAACGAGTGCGGACGGTGCGAGCACTGAACCCGAAGCGGGGCCGTACCGGAACGCGCCGCCTTTGGCCGGCCGGTAACGCCGTCTCTCATACAAAAGGCCGGAGCATTGCCCTTCCAAGGCAATGCTCCGGCCTTTTGTATGGAAGGCGCCCGCTCCAGCTCCTGTCCCGCGGCGTTCGCCCGCGCCGCTCGTGCCGCAGACGCTAGGATTGCCGGGTCTGCTGCCGCATAAAGGTAAGAAAGGGCTCCATCGCGCTCTGCTGATAAAGTCCGCGGCTCCATACCAGCCGGTTCGTGCTGGGGTGGAAAAAGTCCAGAGGCACCTGCCTTACCTCCTCCCACGTCGCCATCATATCCAGCGGCAGGATCGGATAGAGCTTCCCCTGCCGGGTCAGTTCCTTCAGCAGCATCTGGTCCGACGTCCGGATCACCACGCTCAATTCCCTGCCCAGCGCCTGAAAGCAGGTCTTCAGCGTGGCCTCGATGGGCATGGGAGCGTTGAAAAAGCCCAGCGGCAGATCCAGAATATCCGCGATGCTGACGCTCGTCTTTTGGGCCAGGGGGTCCGCCGCCGCCACCCCCAGCATGATGGGATTCGGATAGAGCTCCAGCGCGTCAAACTCCACCGGGTCCGGCCGCACCGGTGTAAAAAAGGCGTCCAGGCGCCCATTCAGCAGCATGCGCCAGGCGTCATAGGCGCTGTATTCCTCAATATACAGGCGGATCTGAGGATAGCGGCACTGGAATTCCTCCAGGTAGGTATGGTAGATGCAGTAGGCATTGGTGGGCGTAACGCCCAGCCGCAGCAGCCGTGTCTGCTCCTGAGTGCGCAGCCGGCCGATCCGCCCCTTGGCGGTGGCGTAGCTGGCCGTAAACGTCTCGAACAGCTGGGCCAGGATGGTTCCGCTCTCCGTCAGGGCAACGCCGTTTTTGGAGCGTGTAAAGATCTGGGTCCCGAACTCCTCTTCCAGCTCGGCAATGGCGCGGGAGACCACGGAGCGGGAAAGAAACAGCGCCTCCGCCGCAGCGGAGATATTCCCCTTGGCACAGACCGTCTGGAAATACTCGATCTGCTTCAGCGTCATATCCGCACCCGCCCCTTTGCCCGGCCGGCCCGCGTTCTCATTCCGCCCCGCCCACGAACTTGTGGGCCTCGTTGACCGCCCGCTCTACGGCGTTGAGGATGTTCTGATAGCCGGTGCAGCGGCACAGGTGGCCGGAGATGAGCCTGCGCAGCTCGTCCCGGGTGTACTGCCGGCCGCTGCCCACGATCTCCACCGCGCTCATGATGATGCCGGGGGTACAGAAGCCGCACTGGACGGCGGCTTCCTCCACAAACGCCCTCTGGATGGGGGAGAGCTCCCCGCTTTCCGTCTGCAGGCCCTCCACGGTGAGGATGCGCTTCCCCTGGGCCCAGACGCCCAAATAGATGCAGGAGTCGATGGCCGCTCCGTCCACCAGGACGGTGCAGGCTCCGCACTCCCCCACTTCGCAGCCTTTTTTCACGCTGGTCAGGCCCAACCGCTCCCGCAGCACGTCGGCCAGGGATTCCCGGGGATCGATCCCCACCTCCACCGCCCTTCCGTTGACGGTACATTGGAGCGCTTCGATCATATCTGTGCCCCTCCCTTCCGGGCCGCCTCCCGCAGGGCGCGGCCCGACAGCTCCTCCACCAGCTGCAGGCGGAACTCTTTGGACGCCCGCCAGCTGGAGCGCGGATGCACATCCTCCAGCGCCGCCCGGCCGATCCGACCGACGGCCTCCCCGATGGGCAGGCCCCGCACGGCCGCCTCCGCGCCGCAGGCGCGCATGGGCACCGGGCCCGCCACGCCGAAGGCCAGGCGGGCCTCCTCAACGGTCCTTTTGTCCGCGCTGAGCTTCACCAGGCAGCTGACCCCCAGTGTGGCGATGTCCATGGCGCTGCGCATGGCGTATTTGATGTAGTGTCCGGTATAGCCCTCGCAGTTGGCGCGTGGGATGACGATCTTCACCAGCAGCTCCTCGTGGGCAAGGTCCACCTTGCCCACCCCCTTATACCACTGGGCGATGGGCACTTCCCGCTCGCCCCGGGGGGAGCGTACCCGCAGCACCGCGCCCAGCGCCATGAGGGTGGAGGCGGAGTCCGCCGAGGTAATGCCGTTGCAGACGTTGCCGCCGATGGTGCCCGCCGCCCGGAGCTGGGGCCCGCCCGCCTGGTCCACCGCCTCCCCCAGCACGGGGATGCAGCGGCGGATGACGGGGTCAGAGGCCACGCCCCGGAACGTGGTCAGAGGCCCGATTTCAATGTCCCCGCCGCTCGCCTGCGTCACGCCGGATAGCTCCTCCCCCAGCCCGTGGATGGACACCAGGGAGCAGCCCGCCAGCTTCCCCTCCCGCACCTTGATGAGCACATCGGTGCCGCCGGCGATGACCAGGGCGGACGGGTCGGCCTGAAGGGCACGGATGGCGTCGGCCACCGACCGGGCCTGATAGATGGATGCGATATCATACATCAGAGCAGTCCCTCCTTTCGGAATGCGTCCACCAGCCGCTGGGGCGTGAGCGGCAGGGTGTTCACCGCCACCCCGGTGGCGTGGAGCAGGGCGTTGCGGATGGCGGGAGCCACGGGGATGGCCGGCGGCTCGCCCAGGGATTTGTTGCCGAAGGGCCCGGAGGGGTCCTCCGTCTCGACAAACAGGGCGTGCAGCTCCGGGTGGTCCAGCGCGGTGGGCAGTTTATAGTCCAACAGGTTGCCGTTGAGCAGCCGCCCGGTCTTCTCGTCCAGCTTCATCTCCTCGCTCAGGGCGTACCCCAGCCCCATGCTCATGCCGCCGTGGACCTGGGCCTCGGCCAGCTTGGGGTTGATGAGCGTTCCGGAATCGTGGACGTTGACGATGCGCAGCACCCGGATCTTCCCCACGGGGATATCCACCTCGATCTCCGCAAAGCAGCAGCCGAAGGAAAAGGTGTTGTCCTTGACGTGGCTGGTGCACTCGGCGGTGATGTGCACGGAGTGCTCCAGCGAATAAAAGGCCTCCAGCGCCAGATCGGCCAGTGAGAGCAGGCTCTCCCCGCTCCGGGCGTCCACGATGTCCCGGCCGCGGACGTCCAGCTCCCCCGCCTCGGGCAAAAGCTCCCGGGCATAGCGCAGCAGCTTTTCCCGGAAGCGCTCCCCCGTCCGGCGGATGGCGTGGCCGGTCACGTAGGTCTGCCGGGAGGCGTAGGCCCCCGTGTCGAAGGGGGCGATGTCGGTATCCTGGGTGGAGACGATGTGTACGTCCTCGGTGGGGATCCCGATGGCCTGGGCGCACATCTGGGAAAAGACGGTGTCGCCCCCCTGGCCGATCTCGGTGGCCCCCAGCTGAAGCTGGACCGTGCCGTCCTGGTTGAGAACGATCCGGGCGGAGGAGGTCTCCAGCGAAATGGGGTGCACGCCGGTCTTGTAGGAGAAGACGGCCATCCCCACCCCCCGGCGCACCGGCCCGGTCTGGTTTTGATACCTGGCCCGCAGCCCGTCCCAATCCAGGAACCTGCGCCCTTTTTCCATGCATTCCCGCGCTCCGGTGGAGTGACAGGTAATGCCGTTGAGGGGGTCCACATAGCCGGGGGGCATCAGGTTTTGATAGCGGAATTCATAGGGGTCCAGCCCCATTTCCCGGGCAATGTCCTCCATCATGCACTCCAGGGCAAAATTGCACTGAGGGATGCCGTAGCCCCGCATGGCGCCGGGGGCGGGGCGGTTGGTGTAGACGGTGTACGCCTCGCTGCGGTGGGCCAGCTGGTCCAGGTAGGTCTGGCGGAAGCCGGTGACGGCGTTGGCCGCGATGGCGTGCCCGTGGGAGGCGTAGCCCCCCTGGTCGGATACGGCCACGCACGAGCGGGCCATGAGATAGCCGTCCCCGTCCACCGCGGCGCGCACGTCAAAGGAAATGGGATGGCGGGAGCGGGTGTTCCGGAAGGTCTCCTCCCGGCTGGCCTCCAGCTTGACGCAGCGGCCGCCCGCTTCCACACACAGCCAGGCGTTCAGGGGCTCGTAGAGCACTTCCTGTTTGTTGCCGAAGCCGCCGCCGATGTAAGGCTTGACGACCCGCACCCGGCCCCAGGGGATCCCCAGCGCCTGCCCCACCACCCGGCGCACGATGTGGGGGATCTGAGTGGAGGTGACCACCACGATGCGCCCGCCCTCCCGATAGGCGTAGGAGGTGGGATTCTCAATGTGGCAGTGCTGGACCTGCTGGGTCTCGTAGTGCCCGGAAAACCGGTGGTAGGCGGGGCAGTCCAGCACGTCCCCGGCGCAGCGGAAGTCCGAGGGCGGCAGGGGGATCTCGGACACGGTGTGCTTCAGGATATTGTCCGGATGCTCTTCGTGGATGGGCGGTACGCCGGGCGCCATGGCGGCCTGGGGCGTGAGGACGGGGGGATATTCCTCATACTCTACCCGGATCCGTTCCAGCGCCCGCCGGGCGGTGATCTCATCCACCGCCACCACGGCGGCGATATCGTCTCCATAGATGCGCACCCGCCGGTTGAGCAGTTTCCGGTCGGCCACGTCCTGGTGGGCCGGCTCCACGCTCCAGGGGTGGCCGGGGGTGGGATACTGGATCTCCGGCACGTCGAAGCAGGTGAGCACCTTCACCACCCCGGGCAGCGCTTCGGCCGCCGCGGTGTCCATGCTTTTGACCCATCCGTTGGCGATGGTGCTGTGGAGGACCTTGGCCACCAGCGCATTGCGGGGGCAGAGGTCGTCGGTATATTGGGCGCGGCCGGTCACCTTGTCCACGGCGTCCACCCGCTGGATACTTCTGCCGACTTCCATAAAACGCACCTCCTTATTTGCCCTAAGTATACCGCAGGATGACCAAAAAAGGAAGGGAAAGACGCAAAAAGCTAAAAATTTGTCAGAGGCACCAAAAAGCTTTTTGTTTTCCCTTGATTTATTCCCGCCATGTGCTATCATAAACGGAGAAGTCCCAATTGAAGGAGGCGCCAGCATGATCGACTTGACCATCCACCAAGCGTGCCTGGACCGCAACATCCAAAAGGCCCGGGAGAACGGGGTGATCATCCCCACCTTTGAAAACATGAAGCATCCCGAGACCGTGCCCGGCAAAGTGAAGGACCGGCTGAAGCACGTGGGTCTGTGGGACGTGGACCCGCTGAACCTGTTCCGCATCACGTGGAAAAACGAGCCGCTGGAGACCGGCGGGCTGTACCGCCCCGTCCCCAATTACATCGAGCTGCCCTCCGCCCTCACCGGCGTGAGCGCCCGCATCCTCTGCCTGGTGGGCAAGTGGTTCCCAACCGGCTGCCATAAGGTGGGCGCCTCCTTCGGCTGTCTGGCCCCCCGGCTGGTCACCGGACAGTTTGACGCCGCCTACCACCGGGCCGTGTGGCCCTCCACGGGCAACTACTGCCGGGGCGGCGCCTTCAACTCCAAACTGCTGGGGGTCAAGTCCGTGGCCATCCTGCCCGCGGGCATGAGCCGGGAGCGCTTCCAGTGGCTGGAGCAGATCGCCGGCGAGGTCATCGCCACCCCCGGCTGCGAGTCCAATGTGAAGGAGATCTTCGACAAGACCCACGAGCTCTCCCAGCTGCCCGACTGCATGATCTTCAACCAGTTTGAGGAGATGGGCAACCACCTGTGGCATTATCAGGTCACGGGCAGCGCCGTGGCGGAGGTGTTCGAGGCCGTCAAGCGCCCCGGCGACCGCTTCGCGGGGGCCTGCTTCACCAGCGGCAGCGCGGGCACCATCGGCTGCGGGGACTACCTGAAGGAGGTCTACCCCACCCTGAAGCTGGCGGTGGGCGAGGCGCTGCAGTGTCCCACCATCCTGGAAAACGGCTTCGGCGACCACCGGATCGAGGGCATCGGCGACAAGCACATCCCCTGGATCCACAATGTGAAGAACACCGATCTGGTCATCGACATCGACGACGAGGACTCCCAGCGCCTGCTGCGGCTGTTCAACGACCCGGCGGGCCTGGATTACCTGCGCACCTGCGGCGTGGATGAGGCCACCCTGGCCCAGCTGTCCCTGCTGGGCATCTCCGGCATCGCCAACGTACTTTGCTGCGTCAAGCTGGCCAAATATTACGAGCTGACCGAGCACGACGTGGTGGCCACCGTGCTCACCGACTCCGCCGCCATGTACGGCTCCCGCATCCAGGAGCTGGCGGAGCAGTACGGTCCTTACGACGCAAAGGCCGCCGCGGTGGATCACAGCCTGCACCTGCTGGGCCTGCGCACCGACGCCATGGCGGAGCTGACCTACTACCAGCGCAAACGGGTCCATAACCTGAAGTATTACACCTGGGTGGAGCAGCAGGGCCGCACCATGGAGGAGCTCAACGACCTGTGGTACGGCACGGTATGGGACGACGTCCACCAGCAGGCCGCCGCCCTGGACGAGCTGATCCATTCCTTCAATGAGGCCACCGGCGTTCTGGGGCGGCTGTAGGGGCCTGCACCCCCCATTCTCCATTCCCAAAAGGAGGTTTCCCCATGAAATACGTGCTGGGCGCCCAATGCGTCAAATGCGGCCGGGAATACGACGCCGTGCCGGACCTCACCACCTGCTCCTGCGGCGGCATCCTGGATATCGTATACGACTACGCCGCCATCCGGCGGGACGTTTCCCCCAGGGACCTGGAGGACTGCCGGGACTACAGCATGTGGCGCTACCGGCCCTTCCTGCCGGTGGAGGCCGACTCCGCCCCCACGCCCCTGCGGGTGGGCTGGTCCCCGCTCTACCCGGCCCCCCGCCTGGCCCGGGCGCTGGGGCTCAAGGCCCTCTACCTCAAGGACGACGGGCAGAATCCCACCGCCAGCCTGAAGGACCGGGCCTCCGCCCTGGCGGTGGTCAAGGCCCGTGAGGCCGGGGCGGACACCATCGCCTGCTCCTCCACGGGCAACGCCGCCTCCTCCCTGGCAGGCAACGCGGCGGCGGCGGGGCTGTCCACCTATATCTTTGTCCCCAGCCGGGCGCCCAAGGGAAAGGTGGCGCAGCTGCGCATTTTCGGCTCCACCGTCATCAGCGTGGACGGCTCCTATGAGGACACCTTCGCGCTGTCCAAGGCCGCCATCGACCGCTGGGGCTGGTACAACCGCAACGCGGCCGTCAATCCCTACCTGTCCGAGGGCAAGAAGACCGTCACCCTGGAGATTCTGGAGCAGCTGGGCTGGCGGACGCCCGATTACATCGCCCTTTCCGTGGGGGACGGCTGCACCATCGCCGGAGCCTGGAAGGGCCTGAAGGATCTGTATGCGGCCGGGTTCATCGAGCGCCTGCCCCGGCTCATTTCCGTCCAGGCCCAGGGCTGCTGCCCCCTGAACCGCGCCATCCAGACCGGGACGCCCTGGACCCCCATGGCGGAAAACACCCTGGCCGATTCCATCGCCGTGGGGGTGCCCCGCAACCCGGACAAGGCCCTGAACGCCATCCGGGAATCGGACGGGATCGCTGTCAACGTCTCCGACGATGAGATCCTCGCCGCCATGCGCCTGCTGGGCCGCACCCAGGGCGTGTTCGGGGAACCCGCCGGGGTCACCGGTACCGCGGGCGTGAAAAAGGCCCTGGAGCTGGGCCTCATCTCCCCCGACTCCACCGGGGTGAGCATCGTCACCGGCAACGGCCTGAAGGACGTGCAAAACGGCATCCGCGCCGCGGGGGAGCCCATGCTGGTCCGGCCGGAGCTGGACGCGCTGCTGGACGCCTTCGCGTCCCATGGGATCGCCCCGTAAGAGAGAAAGGAAGCTGCTGCAATGAATGAACGCCCCGCCAAGATCGCCGTGATCTGTCACATGCTCTTTACGCTGGCCAGCCTGCTGTTGGCCATCTACTTCTTCCTTTTCGTCCCCGGCAAGGGGATCGTCCCCATGGTCGGCCTGCCCATCTGGATGGGCTACAGCGTCTACGCCACCATCAAGAGCGTGGCCGACATCATCGGCCGCCAGCGCCGGTTCACCAATTTCTCCAACATGATCGCCCGCTGGGAGGATACGCTGGAGGGCCGCGGCAAGGCCTTGGCCCTGCTGACCTTTATGACGGTGATCGTCGGCGCGGTAAAGATCGCCGTCCCCCTGCTGCTGATGGAGCTTTGATCCCCTTCGCCGACAAGCGCGGCCGCGCCGGCAGGCGCTTGACCGCGGCGTTTGATCCCGGTCCCGTATAAGGAGGTTTTTATGTCCATCCTGATCCAAAACGGCACTCTGCTGCTCCCGGAGGGGCCTGCCCGGGCCGACCTGCGGCTGGAAGGGGACAAGATCGCTCAGATCGGCCCCGGCCTCCCGGTGGAAGACAGCCGGGTGGTGGACGCCTCTGGCCGGCTGGTTTTCCCCGGCTTTATCGACACCCACACTCATTTCGAGATGAACAAGGGCACCGACCGGGAGACCGCCGACGATTGGGCCACCGGCACCCGGGCCGCCCTGGCCGGGGGGACCACCTGCGTGCTGGATTTTGCCGAGCCCAAGCGGGGGGCCGCCCTTTCCTCCGCCCTGGAGACCTGGCATAGCCGCGCGGACGGCCGGGCCTGGTGTCACTACGGGTTCCACATGACCCTCAAGGACTGGAACCCCGCCGTCCGCGCCGAGCTTTCCGCCATGACCGCCGCCGGGGTGACCTCCTATAAGGTCTATCTGGCCTACGACAACCTGCGCCTGCGGGACAGCGCGGCCTATGAGGCCGTGCGCGCCGTCGGCAGGGAGGGCGGCCTTGTGGGCTGCCACTGCGAGAACGGGGACCTGGTCGCCGAGGGCGTCGCCGCCATGCACGCCGCAGGCCGCCGCGGCCCCGAGGCCCATCCCCATTCCCGTCCTCCCCTGGTGGAGGCGGAGGCGGTGGGCCGCTGGCTGGCCATCGGGGAGATGGCGGGCTGTCCGGTGAATATCGTGCATCTCTCCACCCGCCGCGCTCTGGAGCTGGTCCGCGCCGCCCGGGCCCGGGGCCAGGCGTGCTATGTGGAGACCTGCCCGCAGTATCTGCTGCTGGACGAGGGGCGGTATGCCCTGCCCGGCTTTGAAAGCGCCAAATTCGTCCTCTCGCCGCCCCTGCGCGCGCCGGAGGATGTGCGCGCCCTGTGGGACGCCCTGGCCGCCGGCGAGATCGACACCGTGGGCACCGACCACTGCTCCTTTGATTTCTACGGTCCCAAGCAGCTGGGACGGGAGGATTTTGCCAAGATCCCCAACGGCATCCCCGGTGTGGAGCACCGCCCCGTGCTGCTTTATACGGCGGGCGTGGCCGCGGGGCGTATGAGCGCCCATCAGCTCATGCAGGTTTTGTCGGAGCGCCCCGCCAAGCTCTTCGGGATGTACCCGCGGAAAGGGGCTTTGGCGGTGGGCAGCGACGGCGATCTTGTAATATTGGACCCGAATGCTACCCAGCGTATTTCCGCCCGCACCCAGTACCAGAATGTGGACTACACCCCCTACGAGGGCATGCAGGCCAGCTGCCGCGTGGAGCACGTGTTCCTCTCGGGGGTGGAGGCTGTGCAGAACGGCAACGTCCTTTCCCCGCCCCGGGGCCGCTATGTCCGCCGGGGGCCTTCCCAATTCTGGCGATGAGGGTGGGCGCGGTGCTGCTGGCCTCCGGCGCGGGACGGCGCTTCGGCTCCAACAAGCTGCTGGCCGACTGGCATGGGGCGCCGCTGATATGCCGCGCCCTCTCGGCCGTCCCCCCCGCCCTGTTTTCCCGCGCGGCGGTCTGCTCGCCCTATCCCCGGGTCCTTGCGCTGGCGGAGGTGGCCGGCTTTCTTCCGCTGCGCAACGCCCACGCCCGGGAGGGGGTCTCGGCCTCGATCCGCCTGGGCCTGGGGGCCATGACGGACCTGGACGGGGTGCTGTTCGCCGTGTGCGATCAGCCCTATTTGACTACGGAAAGTATCAAACGCCTTCTTGATTCCTTTTCGGAATCAAAAGAGGCCGTCTGCGCCCTGTCCTGGCAGGGCAGGCGGGGCAATCCCGCGGTCTTTCCCTCCAGTCTGTTTCCGGAGCTTCTCGCCCTTTCCGGCGATACGGGCGGCGGCGCCGTCATCCGCCGTCACCCGGACCGCCTGCGCCTGGTCGAGGCCCGTACCCCCCGGGAGCTGGTGGACGTGGACACGCCCACGGATCTCTGCGGGATTTAAAGCGCGCCGGGCGTTTGCCCGGCGCGCACGCTTTTTATACGCCGATCTGTGCGTTCTCTTCCAGAGCGGCCCGGAAGACGGCCTCCACGTCGGCCCGCTCCGCATGGCCCTCATGGACCTTTTCCCCGCCCACGTAGTAGCAGGGCACATAGTAGTAGTCGAAGGAGTCGGCATAATCCGCCTCCGCCCGCTCGTCCACGATGCGCAGGGGGACCTCCCGCCACTGGGGCCGTTCGGCCAGAAGCTCCTGCTGATAGGCCAGCGCCAGCTTACAGTGGGGACAGCCCTTCAGAATAAACAGCTGGATCTCTTTCATCTTCGCACCTCAAATTCCACGTCGATCTTGCCCCCGCACACCATCCCCAGCTCGGCGGCGGCGTGGGACAGATCATAGTGTTTCCGCAGCGGGCCTGCGCCATCCCTCCAAAGGGCCTGGGCGTCCAGCGTGACCTGATGCTCCACCGCGCCGCCGCCCACGGTGCCGACGCTTTGCCCGTCGGGCCGCACCAGCATCCAGGTCCCAACGCCCCTGGGCGCGGAGCCGCTCTTTTTCACGATGGTGCACAGCACCCCCGGCCCCTCCGGCGGCCGCACCGCGCCGGGACCCAGCCGGGCGCGGACCTGGATAAGCTCGGCCGCGATGGATACGGCGATCTCCGCCGGGGTCTGGGCCCCGATCTCCAGGCCGATGGGAGAATAGACCTGCTCCAGCACGCTGCGGGGCCAGCCCGCCTCCTCCAGCGCGGTCATCACTGCGGCCACCTTGATCCGGCTGCCGATCATGCCCACATAGGCCCGTTCATGCCGCAGCACCCATTCCAGGCAGGTACGGTCGAACACATGCCCCCGGGTAAGGATGACATAATAGTCCTGCGCCCCGCCGCCCAGCTGATCCAGCGCCTCCAGGAAGGGCATGCACAGCACCCGCGCCATGGGGAACCGGTCTGGATTGGCAAACTCCGGGCGGTCGTCGATCACCGCCAGCGCGAAGTCCAGCCGCTGGGCGATCTGGGCTACCTGCAGGGACACATGGCCGCCGCCGCACAGGATCAGCCGTTCCATGCTCCGCCCCTCCTTCCAAAGTACAAAAGTCCCTCCAGCACGCCGCCGCCGATGGCGCGCGCCTTGTCGGAGACGGTAAAGCAGTGGCGCGCCTGGCACCGGGGATCAATGTCTCCGGCCTTCATGCCCTCCTCCACCGTCAGTCCCGCCGGGAGCATGCCCCGGACGATGCCGGTCAGCTCCGCGCAGGCCACCGCGCCGCCCACCCGGGCCACGGGCGTCCCCTTCGTCACCGGCTGGCCGATCCGGGCCAGCGGCTCGAAAATCCCCCGCGCCGGGGCGCGGATGATGCGCTCCCGCGTATAGCCGCCGATCTCCCCGGGCACGCCGGTATTGGGGATGGCGCCGCCCTCGGTGAGCAGCCGCCCCAGATCGTGGCCCCGCATGGTCTCCACCACGCCGTGGCAGTCCGTCCCGGCCGCAAAACCCGGCCCCAGGGCCAGCACCACGGGAGCGTCGGTAATGCGGGTGCCGGTGTTGCGCTTGGCCAGGATGGCGTCCACCAGCGCGTCAAAGGGCAGCGCGTGCAGAATTTCCGCCGCCGGATCGGCCAGCACCGGGATCTCCCCCGCCGTCAGAACGCGTCCGGCCTCCTCCGCCCCGGCCGCACGGCGGGCGGTGACTCCCTCCACGGCGCAGGCCCCGTCATAGATGCACTGGCAGAACGCCACGCTCCTCCGCACGGCGGTAGGCTGCTCCAGATCGGTCATGATCACTGAAAAGCCCGCCCGGTACAGCCGCAGGGCCGTGCCGGTGGCCAGGTCTCCCGCGCCTTTGATCAGAACCAGCATGCCCCTCCACGCTCCTTCTCCGTATAGTGGGTCACGGCGGCGCGCACGCCCCGCTCCCCCAGCAGGCGGCAGATCTCCGCCCCCCAGGCCGCCCGCTGCGGCGTGTCCGCCTTGTTCAGCAGGCACCGAAACGCCATTCGCTCTCCCAAGCCCTTGCGCCCCCCCAGCGGGTGCGCCAGCAGCAGCGCCACGTCCTGCGCCGTCACCGGCGCTTCCATGGACTTGCCCAGCAGGGCGCACACCCGCTCCGGCCGGTGGCAGACCGCCCCGATGGGGGCGCCTACGCTGTCCAGACCCGCCACCGCCACCACTGCGTCGGCCGCCGGCGGGATCACCGGTTCGTGCTCCGCCGGCGCCTTCAGCGGCCGCAGCCGGGCGCCGTCCGCTTCCGCAATCACCACGCCGGCCACCGCGCGGCACACCGCCACGCTGCCCGCCTCAGAGAGCTTGTCCGGGCGCAGGAAGCGGCCCAGGGTGATCACGCCGTGCCGCGCCAGCAGGGCGCGCAGGCGCTCCGGGTCCGGGTCGTCGGTCAGCGGCAGGCGCGGGTGGGGCATGATATGCGTGGTGGTGGTGACGATCACGGTGCGTCCCGTATCCCGGGCCTGCCGGGCCAGGGCATACATGGTGGAGGATTTGCCCCCCGCCCCCACCAGGGCGACCGCACGGTGCTCCGCCATATCCAATCCCAAAAGGCCCCACGTGTCCATACGCCTCACCCCATCAGATGCTCACACAGGATCTTGACGCCGATACCGATGAGCACCAGTCCGCCCACCAGCTCGGCCCGCCGCTGGAACAGGCAGCCCAGCCGCCGGCCGACCAGTCCGCCCACCACGGAGAGGACAAAGGCCACGATACCGATGATCCCGGCCGAGGAGAGGATATCCACCGGCATAAACGCCATGGATACGCCCACCGCCAGCGCGTCGATGCTGGTGGCAACGGCCAGTACGCACAGGCGCCGGGCAGACAGGTCGCCCGGGGCTTCCTCTTCCCCGCCGCAGCCTTTTCGCAGGGATTCCCATACCATCTTCCCGCCGATGAGGGCCAGCAGGGCGAAGGCGATCCAGTGGTCCACCGCCTCTATGTACCGGCTGACGCTGCTGCCCAGGGCCCAGCCCAGCAGGGGCATGAGGAACTGAAACGCCCCGAACCAGCAGCCCATCTTCACAGCCTGCCTCCAGCCGAAGCCGGGCACGGAAATGCCGCTGGATACCGACACGGCAAAGGCGTCCAGCGCCAGGCTCACGGCAATGAGAAAAATCGCGATCAAATCCATCACCTGCACAAAAAGTTTGGTTGGCAGAAGAAACCGCCGATCCCATCGCCGTGTGCGCACCGGTGGGGATCTGGGTCCGGCCGGGCAAACGCGCAGGAATACGGCCGCGCTTCAAGGCGCCTTGCGCCGCCCGGGCAGCGTTCCTCCGGCCAGATGCGCGTGGGGAGCAATCCGGCGGTTCTTTTCAATTGATTCTAGCACATTTCCCGTTTATATGCTATAACAAAAGGGCGAACGCCACAAAAAAGGAGGGCCCCATGGAACCGAGAGAGTATATGCGCCAGGCGCTGGAATTAGCCCGCCAGGCCATGGAGGAGGGCGAGGTGCCGGTGGGCTGCGTCATCGTGCGGGACGGCGCGGTGGTCGGCCGGGGCCGCAACCGGCGGGAAACGGAACATACCGCCCTGGGTCATGCGGAGCTGGACGCCATCCGCCAGGCCTGCGGCGCCCTGGGGGGATGGCGGCTGAGCCGCTGCGCCCTGTATGTGACGCTGGAGCCCTGCCCCATGTGCGCCGGGGCCATCATCAACGCCCGCATCCCCGCCCTCTATTACGGCGCGAAAGACGAGAAGGCGGGCTGCTGCGGTTCGGTGCTCAACCTGTTTGAGGAACGCTTCAACCACCACCCCCGCATCTACGGCGGCGTGCTGGAGGCGGAGTGCTCCGCCCTGCTCCAGTCATTCTTCCAAAATCTACGCTGAGCGGCAGCGCTTTTTTATGGATTTCATACTTTCGTAACAAACCAGGCTACCTTTTTTAACAACCCCCTGGTACGATAACACTCGCAAGAGGCAATACTTCTTTTCATTCTATCCTCCAATCACCGGAACGGGCAGCGGCGAACGCCGCTGCCCGTTCCGGATACAGGCGGCTCTTTTCGCCTGCGCCGTGCCGGGGGCGGCCCCGGGCGGCGCCCTTCGGCAGGCCGATCACCCGGGCTTGTCAGCGTTTTGGAGCAGATTACGGGAACTTTACATAAAAAAGCGAAGATTTAAAGCTTTTGTAACAAATCCCGTTTTATTCATTAACATCTTCCGGTTATGATAATACTTGCAAGAGACAGTTTCTTTTCATTTCATTGTATCCTCTTTCCTTCGGCAGGGCCGGACGTCAGGAGCAGGCGTCCGGCCCTTGTCGTATTTTCTTTTTCCCGCGTCTGTGGTATACTTTTCGCAAAGGGAAGGTGAAGCATATGCAGCTGCGGGTGAAACGGGTCAAATTTGGGGATTGCGCCCTCTTGGAGACGGAGAGACGGCGGCTGATCGTGGACTGCGGAAGCGACAACCGGGGCGCCCGCCCGGCACAGGGAAAATCGCGCTTTGCCTACTCGGCCATCCGGAGCGCCATCGACGACGATCTGCCCACCGACCTGCTGGTCTCCCACTTCCACAGCGACCACTTCTGCGGCTTTTTGCGCCTGCCCGAGCCGGGCACGCTGCTGTGCGCCGCGCCCCCCATTGAGACCGCCTGGCTGCCCTGGAGTCTGCTGAAAAGCGGACAACCTGCCTTTTCCGGGGCCATGGCCCGGCTTTTGGCCGTGGCCCCCGCCAACTCCTACGGGTTCCGGCTCACCCGCCAGATCCTGGACCTGTTCCAGCATCTGACGGTATGCGCCCGGCGCATCCGCTTTGTCCGCACCGGCTCCCGCATCCCGCTGGACGGGGCGCACCTGCGGGTGCTTTGGCCCCAGGTGGAGTTCCCGCTGATGGTGCGCAGCAAGCCGGGCAAGGGCCCCTTCTTCCAGCATTACTGGGATGAGGGCTCCGACGCGGAGCGCTTTGATTACGACCTGTACCCTTATCAGGAGATGGAGGCCCAGGCGGAGACGCTGTTCCTCGGCCTGCTGGAACGGCTTGGCCCCCGCCGGGGCGATCTGCTGGAGGCCCGATGGGGCGTTCAGTCCGCCCTGAACGCCTATCTGGAACTGCTGCACCAGGAGCAGGCCCCCCAGGGGGCCCCGGCGGAGCGGTTTCAGGCGCTGCGCGCCTCCATGGGACCCCTTCTGGCCCTCCATGACGCTCTTTGGGCGGATCTGGCCCGGCCCGGCGCGCCCCAGGCGCTGATCGCCGATCTGAAGGGATTTGCCAAGGCGCAGTACCACCGGCTGGTGGACGGCCTGAACGCCATGAGCGTGGTCTGCGACCTGGAGGACCGGGTCCTCTTTCTGGGGGACGCTCCGCCCCATGTGGTGGATCACATCCACGGCAGCGGCGCAGGCTTCCGCCGGTTCTACCAGGTGGTCAAGCTCCAGCATCACGGAACCGGTGCGTACTTTACCCCGAAAACGCCCGCCGGCGACCACTACATCCTCTCCAACGGCGGCTATGAGCGCCGGAAGGTGGGCGTCAATCCGATCAAAAGCCTGACCCGTCAGCCCTCCTGCCTGCTTCACTGTACCGACGCCCACGACGACCCCGCCCGGTTCTGCCGGTACGCCCGGGACTGCGGCGGCTGCTCCCCCAACTGCCGCCCCGTCACAGGGGACGAGCTGGTGCTCCCCCTGTAGCAGGGCGCGCCCGAGGGGCCGCCGCCCGCTGCCGGAGGCAGACGGCTTTCCCACCGGTGGGCGCACCGGCGGAAACGGACGGAACGCGCTCTCCCGCAAACGCGCCCCAGGTCCATGGCTGGACCTGGGGCGCGTTTGCCTGTCGAAAAAACCTCCTGGGGAAGGGCCTCGCAGAGTTCCGCCGCCCGCAGGAGCAAGGGAGGCTCCCCTGGGGATGCGCCTTGGAACGGGCCCTTCTCATGCCGGCCGGCCCCTTTACCGTTCCTCCCGGAAATAGGCCAGCCCCAGGCTTGCGGGGGGCTGCTTGTCTTTGCTGTTGCGCAGGCTGGTGAAGATGAGCACGATCACCGTCACCACATAGGGCAGGATCTTGTAGAGCTGATCGGGGATAAAGGGGACCTGCAGGCGCAGATAGAGGATCATCAGCCCGCCGAAGAGGATGGAGCCCCAGATGGCGTTGAGGGGGCGCCACAGGCAGAAGATGACCAGCGCCACGGCCAGCCAGCCCTCGCCGGCGAGGCCTTCGTGGTTCCACACGCACCCGGCGATGGTGGTGATATACACCATGCCGCCGATGGCGGAAATGCCGCCGCCGATGACGGTGGCCAGGTACTTGTTGCGCGTGACGTTGATGCCCGCCGCGTCGGCGGTGGCGGGGGACTCGCCCACGGCGCGGAGATAGAGCCCCGCCCGGCTGCGGTTCAGGAAAACGGCCATGACGACGGCCACCGCCAGGCCCAGGTAGACGAAGATGTTCTGGCCGAAGAGCAGCGGGCCCACCACCGGCAGCTTTTGCAGCGCCGCCGGGAAGGGGGAGTTGGCGAAAACCGCCTTGAGCTCATTGCTGATGGCTACGTAGCCGCCGGAAGTGACGCGCATGTACTCGCCGATGAACTGGCCCGCGCCGGTACCGAAGATGGCCAGCGCCAGACCGGTCACGTTCTGGTTGGCCCGCAGGGTGATGGTGATGAAGCTGTAGATCAGCGCGCCGAACGCGCCGCCCAGGAAGGAAAACAGGATGGCCAGCAGCACGGCCACGATCCCGCTGGCGCTGCCGCCGGAGAGCTGCTCATAGTAGAACGCGGCTCCCAGTCCCATGGCGCCGCCCATATACATCATGCCCTCCACGCCCAGGTTCAGGTTGCCCGACTTTTCCGAGAGGATCTCCCCCACGGTGCCGAAGAGCAGGGGCGTACCGTTGAGCACGGCGGCCATGATGAGCAGCAGGACCGGACTTTGGTTGATCATGCTCCGGTCACCTCCTTATGGCCGCCCCGGAGGATCAGCCGGTAGTTGATGAAAAATTCGCACCCCAGCATACAAAACAGGAAAATGCCGGTGATGATGTCGGAAATGGAGGCGGGCACGTTCATACGGGTCTGAAGGGTATCCGCGCCCTTCTCCAGCACCGCCAGCAGGGCGGAAATGCCGATCATGGCGAAGGGGTTGAGCTGGGCCAGCCACGCCACGGTGATGGCGGTGAAGCCCACCCCGGCGGCCACCCCGTCATAGAGGGTATTGTTGGCGCCCGAGGCCACGATGAAGCCCACCAGGCCGCTGATGGCGCCGGAAAGGAACATGGTGCGCATGATAATGGCCCCTACGTTCATCCCCGCGTACCGGGCGGTGTTCTCACTCTCCCCGATGACGGCGATCTCATAGCCCTGTTTGGTGTACTTCATGTAGATGAACATGACCACCGTCAGTACCAGCACGATGATCCAGCCGCAGTGCACGCCCAGCACCTTGGGCAGGACGGCCTTGGAGTCAAACTGCGGAATGATCTGGGAACCGGGCCGTCCCTCCCAGGGACCGCCCTGGAGCCAGCGGACCACGCCGATGATGATGTAGTTCATCATCAGGGTAAACAGGGTCTCGTTGGTGCCCCACTTGGCCTTGAAGAAGGCGGGCACCAGGGCCCATATGCCCCCCGCCACGGCCCCGGCCGCCGCCATGACCAGGATCAGGGCGGGCCCGGGCAGGCGGTCGGCCCAAAACAGGGCAAAATAGCTGGCCGCCACGGCGCCTGCGGTGATCTGCCCCTCGGCGCCGATGTTCCAAAAACGCATCTTGAAGCAGGGCGCAATGGCCAGCGCGGTACCCAGCAGCGGGATGGCGATCTTTACGGTCTGACGGATGGCGGTGGACTTGCCCAGCGAGCCGGAAAGGATGGTCCCGTAGGCGGAGATGGGGTTATTGCCCAGCACCAGGAAAATCAGCGCGCCCAGCAGGATCGCGGCGATGAAGGAACTGCCCCGGATGCACCACACCTGCCAGGCGGGCATGGCGTCCCGCTTGGCCAGGCGGATCAGCGGTGTTTTCACTTCGTGCATCACGCGCCCTCCTTTCCGCCCACACGGGTCATCATCAGGCCCACCTGCTCCTTGGTGGCGGTGCGGGCGTCCACCACGCCGGAGACCTTGCCGCCGCAGAGGACCAGGATACGGTCGCACAGCTCCAGCAGCACGTCCAGGTCCTCCCCCACGAAGATGACGGCCACGCCCTTTTTCTTCTGCTCGGTCATCAGGTTATAGATCGTATAAGAGGTGTTGATATCCAGGCCGCGCACGGCGTAGGCGCTCATGAGCACAGTGGGCGAGGAGGCGATCTCCCGGCCGACCAGGACCTTCTGCACGTTGCCGCCGGACAGCCGCCGCACCGGGAAATCCACGCTGGGGGTGACCACCTCCAGGCTTTCCTTCACCTTCAGCGCCAGTGCGTTGGGGTCCTTTCGATCTACAAATACGCCCTTGCCGCGCCGCCAGGAGCGCAGCATCATGTTCCCCGTCATGCCCATGCCGCCCACCAGGCCCATCCCCAGCCGGTCCTCCGGGACGAAGGCCATGGCCACGCCCGCCTGCTTGATCTGCATGGGGGTCTTGCCCACCAGTTCCTGGGGCCCGGCTCCGTCGGGGGTATAGCGGATGGAACCCGCGGCGATGGGATAGAGTCCGGCGATGGACTCCAGCAGCTCCCGCTGGCCGGAGCCGGCGATGCCCGCGATCCCCAAAATCTCGCCGCCCAGGGCCGTGAAGCCCACGCCGTCCAGCTTCTTCACACCCTCGGCGTCCAGCACGGTCAGGCCCTCCACCGTCAGGCGGGGCTTGGGGTCCACCGGGTCGGGCCGGTCGATGTTCAGGGTGACCGCGTGGCCCACCATCATATCGGTGAGGGCCTGGGGATCGGTCTCGGCCGTGTTCACGGCGCCGATGTACTGCCCCTTGCGCAGCACCGCCACCCGGTCGGAGATGGCCATGACCTCATGGAGCTTGTGCGTGATGATGACGATGGCTTTTCCGTCGGCCTTCATCGTACGCAGGATGGCAAAGAGACGCTCGGTCTCCTGAGGGGTGAGCACGGCGGTGGGCTCGTCCAAAATGAGCACGTCGGCCCCCCGGTAGAGCACCTTCACGATCTCCACCGTCTGCTTTTCCGACACCGACATGTCGTAGACCTTCTTGTTGGGGTCGATGCCGAAGCCGTATTTATCGCTGATGGCCTGGACCCTGGCCGCGATCTCCCGCCGGTCCAGCCTGCCGCCGTCGTGCAGGCCCAGGGCGATATTTTCCGCCGCGGTGAACACGTCCACCAGCTTATAGTGCTGGTGGATCATGCCGATGCCGTTGGCATAGGCGTCCTTGGGGGAGCGGATGGCCGCCGGCTTGCCGCCCACCAGGATCTCTCCCTCGTCCGGAAAATAGATGCCGGAGAGCATGTTCATCAGCGTGGTCTTGCCGCTGCCGTTTTCCCCCAGCAGGGCCAGGATCTCCCCCCGGTCCAGGGTCAGGTCGATCCCGTCGTTGGCCACTACCTTGCCGAATCGCTTGGTGATATGCCTGAACTCAATCGCATGGACAGTTTCCAAGGCTGTCATCCTTTCTGTTCCGGGCCCGGCGCCGGACCCGGTCAATGGAACAGCGCCGTATCTCTGAAACGCTTCTTTTCCTATGGTATCAAAACCGCGGGCCCGGCGCAAGGGTGTAGCACGATTTTTTCCCCCGGCACAGCCAAAGAATTGCCCGGGCGGCGCCGTCCCGCCGTCCGGCAATGGAAAAGGCGGGCTGCAGAAGCAGCCCGCCTTTGGGTATTGGGTCAAATTGCTTAGAACGCGGAATTCAGCCACTCGATGCCGTCGATCTGGAGCGCGAAGTAAGGAGCGGACTGGAAGTAGGACTCGTGGTAGGCGCCGTCAAACACGGCCTCCTCGGAATCGGGGGTAAAGTCGCCGTCGGTGTCCAGCGCGAAGGAGGCGGTAACCTCTTCGCCGCCCACGGTGAAGGTAGCGGTATCAAAGACCTGCAGCGCGCCGGTGCGGATGGCTTCCTCCACCTCGGCCAGCTTCTCGGCGGTGCCGGCGGCGGCGATGTCCTCGTTCAGCGGGGTCATGACCACGGCGCCCTCGTCCATGCCGTGGCACCAATCCTGGTCAAAGCTCTCGCCGTTGACGACGGCCTCGATGGCGTACTCAAAGTACACGGACCAGTCGATGCGGGTGCCGATGATGGAGGCCTCGGGCGCCACGCCGATCATATCGTTGTTGTAGCCGGTGTGGAACGCGCCCTTGGACTGGGCGGTGGTGGCGGGGGTGGTGTTGTCGGAGTGCTGGGAGATCATGATGCAGCCCAGGTCGCACAGCGCGTCGGCGGCGTTGCCCTCAGCGGTGGCGTCGGACCAGGAACCCACGAACTGGACCTTCATGGAGACAGAGGGACACACGCTCTTGGCGCCCAGATAGTAAGCGGTAAAGCCGGAGATCACCTCGGCGAAGGAGTAAGCGCCCACGTAGCCGATCACGGCCTGGTCGGCGGTGATGTCGCCGTTGTCGATCAGCTCCTGCATCTTCATGCCCGCGGCCACGCCGGCCAGGTAGCGGCCCTCATAGATGTTGGCGAAGGCGTTGTGGGTGTTGTCCAGACCGTCGTTCCAGGAAGCCTGGTTGGTGCAGGAAATGAACTCAATCTCGGGATAGTCGGGGGCGACCTTGAGCATAAAGGGCTCGAAGCCGTAGGAGTTGTTGATGATCAGCTGGCAGCCCTCTTCGGCCAGCTCGATATTGGCGTCCTCGCAGGAGCTGTCCTCGCCGATGTTGTACTTGACGACCCACTCCACGTTGATGCCCTTGGCGGCCAGCGTCTCGGTGACGGCCTCCTTGCCGCGGATGAAGTTGTAGGTGTAGCCCTGGTCGTTCTCGTCGCCGATGCAGATCAGGCCGACCTTGACGGTCTTGGCCTCGGGGGCGCCGGTCTCGGGCGCGGTGGTCTCGGGCGCGCCGGTTTCAGGCGCGGTGGTCTCGGGCGTGCCGGACTGGCCGTTGCCGCCGCAGGCAGCCAGTGCGAAGACCATGGAGCAGGCAAGCAGGAGCGCGAGCAATCTCTTCTTCATTTCTGGGTTTCCTCCTTAATTATGTAAGATCAGGTTTCCGGTACCACTATTTAAAAACGGCTGACACAGCCGGGATCAGCAGAACGTCACGCCGTCCTCCACGCTCATGGATTTGATCCGCGCCGGAGATCGCCCGGGCCGCCGGAGCCGGCCCGGGGTCCCAGAACCGGCTTCACATGCTCGGCGGAAGTGAATCCCGCCTGCGCCAAGGGGTTTCCAACCCCTTGCACGCGCTGCCGCGCGCCCCGCCCTGCGGGGGCGGGTGGAATCTCTGGCCGGGGAAACGGCGGTCTTCCGCCTCAGCAGAACGCCACGCCGTCCTCCACGCTCATGGATTTGATCCGCGCCAGAGATTCCACGCGCACGCCCATGGAGCGGATCAGGTCGCCGCCGGGCTGGAAGGCCTTCTCGATGCAGATGCCCGCCCCCACCAGGGTGGCGCCCGCGTCCTCCACCAGCTTGATCAGCCCCTGCAGGGCGCTGCCGTTGGCCAGGAAATCGTCGATGAGGAGCACTCGGTCCTCCGGGTGCAGAAACTCCTTGGACACGATGATATCGTACACCTTCCCGTGGGTAAAGGATTCCACCTTGGAGGTATACACGTCTCCCGCGATATTGCGGGTCTTGTTCTTTTTGGCAAAGATCACCGGCACATGAAAAAACTGCGCGCTCACGCAGGCGATGCCGATCCCCGACGCCTCAATGGTCAGGATCTTGGTGACTGCGCAGTCCCCGAACAGACGCAGAAACTCCTTTCCAATCTCATTAAACAGCTTCACGTCCATCTGATGGTTCAAAAAGCTGTCCACTTTGAGCACGCCGCCCTCCCGAATCCTGCCGTCCTGCCGGATGCGATCCTCCATGAGCTTCATATCCGCGTCTCCTTATTTCTGTATTACCGTCCCCATCGGAAAAACTTACTTTCATTTTACCGCAAACACACACGTCACTTCAATTAATCATATTCTATCAAAAATGCCGCCGTTCGTCACCCCTTTTTGGAAATTTTGTGGAGGGTCTTTTCCCCTGTCCGTTGCGTTTTTCGACGATGTCTGCTACAATGCAGACATCGTGGCCGGCCGGAACAGACCCCGGGCCCGCTCCGGCCGCCCTATCCGGATCCGTCCAGTGCCTAAGGAGGCTATTATGAAACGTCGTACGCTTTCCGTTCTGCTCGCCCTGGTCCTGCTGCTCTGCGCGGCGCCCCTCTCTCCGGCCGCCCGCGCCTTTTCCGACGCGCAGGGCAGCTGGGCCGCTGACGTCATTGAGAAGACCCGCTCCTACGGTCTGATGGAGGGCTATGCCGACGGCACGTTCGGCGTGGGCCGGGACATTACCCGCGGGGAGTTCGTCACCATCCTCTGCCGTATGTTTTCCTGGGAAACCGTCACTCCGCAGGCCCCCTCCTATATCGACTGCGCCGCCGGCAAGTGGTGCTATTCCTATGTGGAGACCGCCCGCGCCCACGACGTGATGGACGCCAGCGGCGCGTTCCGCCCCGACGATTACATCAGCCGGGAAGAGATGGCGGTGATGCTGGTGCGCGCGCTGGGTTATTCCACCCTGGCCCAGTCCCTGTCCTCCCTGGCCCTTCCCTTCACCGACGTAAAAAGCAACACGGGCTATATCGCCATCGCCTACGACATCGGCATGATCACCGGCGTGACCGCTTCCGACGGCAGCCTGCGCTTTCTCCCCCACAACTCCGCCAAGCGGGAGGAGGCCGCGGCCATGCTGGTGCGGGTCTATGAGCGCTACACCTCCAAGATCGACTGGCTCCACGGTTTTTACGCTTTTTCCTCCTACAGCCAGATTAACCTGGCCTCCTCTCTGGACGCCCTCAGCGTGGGCTGGGCCCGGATGGAGTTCGACGCGGAGGAGGGCCCCCGGCTCAACTCCACCAGCGCCAACAACAACGATTGGGTCATGCCCTCCGACCCCACCCCCGCCACGGACTATTTCAACCAGCATCAGATCCCTTACAACCTGAACGTCTACGCCTCCGCCGCCGACCGCGTCTCCCTGGCCGACGGGAGCAGCACCTCCACCGTGGCGGCCCTGACCTCCAGCGCCGAAGCCCGCGCCCAGGCGGTCTCCCTTCTGGCCGCGGCCGCCGCCGGTTACGCGGGGGTGACCCTCGACTTTGAGGGACTCAAGGGGGATACCCTCAAAACGGACTACGTGTCCTTTTTGACCCAGCTGCGCGCCGCTCTGCCGGCGGACAAGACCCTCTACGTCTGCGTGCAGCCGGATACCTGGTACACCGGCTTCGATTACCGGGGCCTGGGCGCGGTGTGCGACAAGGTCATCCTCATGGCGCACGATTACCAGTGGACCGCCGCCGAGACCGCCAAGCACGTGGGCACCGCCAATACCGACTCCCCCGTCACCCCCTTTGCCGGC
The DNA here is from genome assembly GCF_024462255.1 of Flavonifractor sp. DFI.6.63. NCBI lineage: Bacteria > Bacillati > Bacillota > Clostridia > Eubacteriales > Oscillospiraceae > Flavonifractor > Flavonifractor sp. DFI.6.63. The sequence continues at coordinate 56,204 of NZ_JANGBE010000012.1, forward strand.
GTGTACGAGGCCCTGCGGGATCTGACCGACCCGGACACGGGCGTGGCCGACCGCAGCAAGATCGCCCTGGCCATCTCCTTCGGCACCGCGGGCTTCCGGATCGACGAAAACGGCATCCTGCTGGAGGGCGTTGTGTACCACCCCGCCCAGGACGTGCTGCGCGCCCGTCTGGCCCAGCCCGGCGCCGTGGTGGAGTACAGCGAGCGTTACCGCAATCCGGCGGTCACCTACACCACGCAGGACGGCGCCCGCTACCGCGTGTGGTATGAAAACGAGCAGAGCGTGCTGGACAAACTAACGCTGGCCCGCATGTTCGGCGTCACCGGGGTCTCCCTCTGGCGTCTGGGCGCCATCCCCGCCTCCACCGGCTACGATGTGTGGAGCGCCATCCAATCCCAGCGCTGACCCGTCCCTCTACCAAATCACGAGGAGGCATTCCCGCCATGAAGCCTGACTGGAAGCAGACCCTGCACACCTACCTGCTGATGACGCTCGGCACCGCGCTGGTGTCTGTGGGGGTCTACTTCTTCAAATTCCCCAACAATTTCTCCATGGGCGGCGTATCCGGTCTGGCGCTGCTGCTGGGCCAGTTGGTGAACGTGCCCCGGCTGACCCCCTCGGTCTTCAACGGGATCATCAACCTGGCGTTCCTGCTGCTGGGGTTTCTGCTGCTCAACCGCGGCTTCGGCGTGCGCACGGTGTACTGCTCCCTGCTCTATTCCGGCCTGGTGCAGATGTTCGAATGGGTCTTCCCCATGCACGCCCCGCTGACCGGTCAGAAAATGCTGGAGCTCTTTTTCGCCGTCATCCTCCCCGCATTGGGCTCGGCGATCCTGTTCAACATCAACGCCTCCACCGGCGGCACCGACATCGCCGCCATGATCCTGAAAAAATTCTCCGGCATGGACGTGGGCCGCGCCCTGCTGGTCTCCGACGTGGCCATCGCCGCCGCGGCCCTGTTTCTCTTTGATATCGAGTCCGGCCTTTTCTCCCTGCTGGGGCTGGTGTTCAAATCTGTGCTGGTGGACAGCGCCATCGAATCCTTCAACCGCCGCAAGGCCTTTTTCATCATAACCTCCGACCCGGAACACGTCTGCGCTTATGTGACCCATACCTTGGGCCGGGGGGCTACCCTCTGGAAGGCGGAGGGCGCCTATACCCACGAGGTGCATCACGTGGTGCTCACCGTTCTCTCCCGGACGCAGGCCGTGGCGCTGCGCCAGCACCTGAAGCAGACCGATCCCCACGCCTTTATGATCGTGGCCAATTCCAGCGAGATCTTCGGAAAGGGCTTTCTGCGGGCTTAGGCCCTCAGGCGCCCCTCTCTTTTCGCGCCCCTGGAAGCGCGCCCTGCGGCGGCCAAACGCCTGCGCAGGGCGCGCCCTTTTGCAGGAACGTTTTTTCCCGCATCGGCTCAGGCCTTTTGAACCGCCGCAGCCGCGGGCCGGATCGCCCGGTCCGCGGCTTCTATTTGGAAAATATTTCCCATCCGACGCCGTTCGCGCTTTTTTGCGGCATAATATGGTAATATATGGTTATCAGACAAGCCGCGTGTACGAAGGAGGGCGTGATCATGCCGCTGCTGCGCAAAAAAGGGCTGCTGGAGAGCAGCCGGGTCCTGTTCCTGCCCCTGTCCGAGATCTCCCCCAACCCCAATCAGCCCCGACGGAACTTTTCCCAGGAGGGCCTGGTGGAGCTGGCCGCCAGCATTCAGGAGCACGGGGTGCTTCAGCCGCTTTCCGTGCGGCGGGCGGCCGGAGGCTACGAGCTGATTGCCGGGGAGCGGCGTCTGCGGGCCTCCCGGCTGGCGGGGCTGAAGGAAGTGCCTTGCATCCTGCTGGGGGTGGACGAGGAGGCCTCTTCCCTGCTGGCGCTGGTGGAAAACCTCCAGCGGCGGGACCTGGACTTTTTGGAAGAGGCCAACGCATTGTCTGTTCTGATCCGTACCTACCACCTGTCTCAGGAGGAGGCCGCCCGGCGCATCGGCAAATCGCAATCGGCGGTGGCCAACAAGCTGCGGCTGCTCCGCCTGGCCCCGGAAGTCCTTACGCTGCTGCGGGACAGCGGCTGTACCGAGCGCCACGCCCGGGCCTTGCTGCGGCTGGAGGACGGCGCCCTGCAGTGGACGGCCGCTCAGACCATTGTGCGGGACGGACTTACGGTGGCCCGCACCGAGCAGCTGGTGGAGCGTCTGCTGTCCCGCGGCGGAGCTTCCGCTCCCCGGCGGCCCACGTTTGTGATCAAGGACATTCGGTTTTTCCTCAACACGATTACCCGGGGCGTGAGCCTGATGCGCACGGCCGGCGTGGACGCCGCCTGCGACCGGCAGGAGACGGCCGACACCATTTTGCTGACGATCCGCATTCCCAAGCAGGCCAGAGCCTGACGCCGCCGGGAACGAGCTGCGCTGTTTCACGTGAAACAAGCGCAGCTCATTTTTGTCCCGTTTCACGTGAAACAGCGGTCCGTTTTTTATTTCCGGGCAAAACAGGCGAATTCCTGTTGAATTCAAGGCCCGCTGGCATTATAATAGGTCTTGTCCGTTTGAACTGAGAAAAGGCAGGTGTGCTATGGCGAAGACCATTGCAATCGTGAATCAGAAGGGCGGCGTAGGCAAGACAACGACCTGTGTCAATCTCGCGGCCGCCCTGAAAAACCTGGGGCTGCGGGTGCTGGTCTGTGATTTTGACCCCCAGGCCAACAGCACTTCCGGCTTTGGGGTGGACAAGACCAGCTCCCCCAACATTTACGACGTGCTTTTGAACGGCGCGGACCCGGCCAAAGCCGTGGCCGCTACGGTCTACGGCGACGTGCTCCCCTCCAGCAAGGCGCTGGCGGGCGCGTCCATCGAGATGATCGGCCTGGAGCGCCGGGAATACCAGCTTCGGGAGGCCCTGGACCAGCTCAAGGCGCGGTACGACTACATCCTGATCGACTGCCCCCCCTCTCTGGAGCTGCTTACCCTCAACGCCCTGTGCGCGGCGGATACGGTGCTGGTGCCGGTACAGTGCGAGTATTACGCCTTGGAGGGGCTGAGCGACCTGCTCTCCACCATCCGTATTGTCAAGCGCTCTCTGAACCCCGAGATCGCCCTGGAGGGCGTGGTCCTCACCATGTACGACGGGCGCACCAACCTGTCCATGCAGGTGGCGGAGGAGGTCAAACGCCATTTCCCCGGCCAGGTGTACGCCACCGTCATTCCCCGCAACGTTCGGCTGAGCGAGGCCCCCAGCCACGGAAAGCCGGTCTGCGCGTATGACGCGCTTTCCCGGGGCGCCGAGGCCTATGACCAGCTGGCCCGGGAGCTGGTGGAGCACAACCGCTATGCCGTCACGCGGGTGTGACGGGCAGAAAGGATTGACATTATGGCATCTGAACGCGGCCTGGGCAAGGGCCTGGGCGCTTTACTGGGCGATGCCGCCCTGCAGACACAGGAGGCAGGCTCCCTCTCCCTCCCCATCTCACAGGTGGAGCCCGGGCTCAAACAGCCCCGGAAACGCTTTGACGACGAGGCGCTGGCCGACCTGGCCGATTCCATCCGGCAGCACGGGGTGATCCAGCCGTTGACCGTGCGCCGCCTCTCCTCCGGTTATTATCAGATCATTGCCGGGGAACGGCGCTGGAGGGCCGCCAAGCTGGCGGGCCTCAGCGAGGTCCCGGCCGTCATTATTGAGGCGGACGACCGCAAGGTCATGGAGCTGGGCCTGATCGAAAACCTCCAGCGGGAGGACCTGAACCCCATGGAAGAAGCCGGAGGCTACCGTGTGCTCATGGAGGAGTACGGCCTGACGCAGGAGGAGGTGGCCCAGCAGGTGGGCAAATCCCGCCCCGCCGTGGCCAACGCCCTGCGGCTGCTTTCCCTTCCCCCCTCCCTGCATCCGCTGCTGGAGGACGGCCAGCTTTCCGCCGGACACGCCCGGGCCATTCTCTCGGTCCCATCGCCCCAGCTTCAGGAGAAGCTGGCCGACAAGGTGGTCGCCGAGGGACTCTCCGTCCGCCAGACCGAGGCCCTGGCCAAACGGCTCGCGGCGGGCGAAGCCACCCCCCCGCCCCGTCCGGAGGGCCCCGATCTGAGCATCTATCTGAAGGAAGCGGAACGGACCCTGGGCGCCCGGTTCGGCCGGAAGGTCAGCATCGTCTCCGGAAAGCGCAAGGGCCGGATCGAACTGGAGTATTATGGCCCCGACGACTTGACCGCGCTTCTCGATCTGTTGGAGAAGGCCCCCTCCGCCGGAAGGGGGGAGCTGCTGTGAGCGCCGAACGCGATCCGCACCAGGGCGGCGCGCTCCAGCACGATGCGGAGCACGAACGGCCCCATAAAAAAAACTCCGTCCTCTTCTATTTGATGATCCTGTTTGCCGCCGCCTTTCTTCTGCTGCTGCTCTCCTATTTTATGCAGCAGCGGGCGAATCAGGAGGCCCTGGACGATCTGGAACAGACCTCCAATTCCGCTGTGGAATCGCTGGAGAACCTGATCGCGGAGCGGGACGCGCTGAAGCTTCAAGTTTCCGCGCTGGAAGCGGAGCGCGATACGCTCCAGGCCGAATGGGAGGCGTCCGCGGATACCGCGCAGAAGGCCCGGGACGGTCTGATGGCGGCCATGGATCAGGTGGATGCGCTGAACAAACTGAATCAGCTGCGCACCCTTTATAATCAGCGGCGCTATTCCCAGGCCCGCACCCTGCTGGCCGAATGGGAGGCCGCCGCTCCCGGCGGGCTGGAAGCCTCCCTCCAGGCGGTCAGCGACGCTATGGGTCCCGCGGAACGGGAGCTTTACGACCCGCTGGAGGCCTACCGCCAGCTGAGCGAATGGCTGGAGCAATGACAAGACCACTGTTTCACGTGAAACAGCGGGGCGGGCCCCGCGCAAACAAACGACCCAAGTAATGACAAGAAAGGCGGATAAACCATGATCGATCTCAAGTTCCTCCGGGAAAACCCCGAGGCTGTCAAAGAGAATATCAAAAAGAAGTTCCAGGAGGAAAAGCTGCCCCTGGTGGATCAGGTGCTGGTCCTGGACGCCGAAAACCGGCGCACCATCCAGGAGGCCCAGAACCTGCGCACCGCCCGAAACGCCCTGTCCAAACGGGTCGGCATGCTGATGGGCCAGGCCAAGAAAGACCCTTCCAAGCTTGCTGAGGCCGAGCAGGCCAAAGCCCAGGTAAAGGCCAACGCCGACCGGCTGGCCGAACTGGAGCAGGAGGAGGACCGGCTGGCCGGTGAGATCCGCAGGATCATGCTGGTCATCCCTCAGATCATCGACCCCTCCGTGCCCCTGGGTCCCGACGACTCCGCCAACGTGGAGGTAGCGCGCTTCGGAGCGCCTCTGGTGCCCGACTACCCCATCCCCTATCACACCGAGATCATGGAGTCCTTTGACGGCATCGACATGGACGCAGCCGGGCGGGTGTCCGGCTCCGGCTTCTACTACCTGCTGGGCGACATCGCCCGCCTGCACGAGGCGGTCCTGGCCTACGGCCGCGACTTTATGATCGCCAAGGGCTTCACCTACTGCATCCCCCCCTTCATGATCCACGGCAACGTGGTGGAAGGCGTTATGAGCCAGACCGATATGGACGGTATGATGTATAAGATCGAAGGCGAGGACCTGTATCTGATCGGCACCTCCGAGCACTCCATGATCGGCCGCTTTATCGACCAGATCCTGCCCGAGGACAAGCTCCCCCAGACCCTCACCTCCTATTCCCCCTGCTTCCGCAAGGAAAAGGGCTCCCACGGCATCGAGGAGCGGGGCGTCTACCGCATCCATCAGTTCGAGAAGCAGGAGATGATCGTGGTCTGCAAGCCCGAGGACTCCATGCAGTGGTACGAGCAGATGTGGCGCTACTCCGTGGAACTCTTCCGAAACTTTGACATCCCCGTGCGTCAGCTGGAGTGCTGCTCCGGCGATCTGGCTGACCTGAAGGTCAAATCCTGCGACATCGAAGCCTGGTCGCCCCGGCAGCAGAAGTATTTTGAGGTCTGTTCCTGCTCCAACCTGGGCGACGCCCAGGCCCGGCGGCTCAAGATCCGGGTCAAGGGCGAGGACGGCAGGACTTATCTGCCCCATACCCTCAACAACACCTGTGTGGCGCCGCCCCGCATGCTCATCGCCCTGCTGGAAAACAACCTTCAGGCCGACGGCAGCGTAAGGATCCCCAAGGTGCTCCAGCCCTATATGGGCGGCAAGGAGCGGCTGCTCCCAAACAAAAAGAAGGAGGACTGAAGTATGAGCAAGCAAGAGAAAACCACCGGCTTTTTCGCCGAATTCAAGCAGTTCATCGCCCGTGGCAATGTGATGGATATGGCCGTGGGCGTCATTATCGGCGGCGCGTTCAAGGCCATTGCCGACTCCCTGGTGGCGGACATCATCAACCCCATCCTGGGCATCTTCGCCGGAGGAAACAGCGACCTGTCCAATCTGGCCCTCCATCTGCCCGGCGGCGGGGATCTGATGCTGGGCAACTTTATCAACGCCATTTTGAACTTCCTCATCATGGCCTTTGTGGTCTTCTGCATCATCAAGGGCCTCAACGCCTTCCACCGGAAGAAGGAGGAGCCCGCCGCGCCCCCCGCGCCGCCGGAGCCCTCCGCGGAAGAGAAGCTGCTCACGGAGATCCGCGACCTGCTGAAGGAGCAAACGGATGCCTGAGCCGCGCCAGGACCGGCCCCAGGACGAAACGGAACCCTATGTCCCCGCCTCCCCCGTCAAGCGGATCCTCGCCTGGACGGGCGTGGCCTATATGGTGATCTTCGTGCTGCTCAATCTCTATCCCTTCTTTCGGGGCGGCGAATACCTGCGGGGCGTCGGTCCCCTGCTGGTCTGCCCCGGCTGTCTCGGGCTGGGCGCCGTGGCCGTCTGGCAGCTGCGCCAAAAGGAGTGCGCCTCCAGCCGCAAGGCCGCCATGCTCGCCCTGGCCATTGCCTGCGCCGTCGTGCTGATACTGGGCCTGCTGGACGGGCTTCCCGCTCTGGTGGCCGGGCTGGGAGGACACGCATGAAGGAGCGTATCGAACGGGGCCTGACTGCGCTGGGGATCGACGCCCCCGGCGGGGCGGCGGCCCTTGCGGAATACGGCCGCCTGCTGCTGGAGCAGAATCAGGTCATGAATCTGACCGCCATCACCGCGCCCGATCAGGTGGCCGACCTGCACTTTTTGGACTGTGCGGCGCTTTTGAACGCGCCGGGGATCTCCTTCGCCGGAAAATCCCTGATCGACGTGGGCACCGGCGCCGGCTTCCCCGGTCTGCCGCTGCGCATTCTGGAGCCCACAATTCGGCTCACCCTGCTGGACAGTCTGGGCAAGCGGGTCTCCTGGCTGGAGCAGGCCTGCACCGCCCTGGGCGCCCAGGATGTGAAGTGCCTTCACGCCCGCGCGGAGGAACAGGCCCTGCTGCCCGGCTTCCGGGATTGCTTCGATCTGGCCGCAGCCCGGGCGGTGGCGCCGCTGGCGCTGCTGTGCGAGCTCTGTCTGCCGTTTGTGGCGGTGGGCGGCTTTTTCCTGGCCATGAAATCGGTGGACTGCGGCGCGGAACTGGAGCAGGCCGGACGCTGTGTCTCCCGTTTGGGGGGGCGGCTGCACAAGAGCTGGGACTACGAAATTCCCGGTGCGGGCGTGGCCCATCGTCTGGTTATTGTGGAAAAGATTTCCTCAACTCCCAAGGGATATCCCCGCCGTTGGGCAAAAATTCAGAAAGCCCCGCTTTGACGGTAATTTTGCCGCCATTTTGCACAAAAAACGATTGATTCGTTTGACAAACCATGCTATTCTATAAATTGGAACGGACAGGAGGAACGCTATGGCCACTTCGATCGTGATCACCTCCGGCAAGGGCGGTACGGGAAAGACCTCCCTCACCGGCGGAGTCGCCTCCTGTTTGGCCGCCCTGGGGCACCGGGTCCTGTGCATCGACATGGACATCGGCCTGCGCAATCTGGACCTTTCCCTGGGCCTGAGCGACCGGGCGCTGATGGATTTCACCGACGTGCTGGAGGGCCGCTGCTCCCTGGAGCGGGCGGCGGTGGCGCATCCGGTCATCCGCGGGCTTTATCTGCTGACCGCCCCCATCCTGCTGCCGGTGCGCCCCCTGTCCGGGCAGGCCATGGCGCAGCTGGTGCGCCAGGCGAAAGAGGACTTCGATTTTGTCCTGATGGACTCCCCCGCCGGTCTGGGCGAGGGATTCCAGCTGGCGGTGTGCGCGGCCGACCGGGCCGTGGTGGTCTGTACTACCGACGCCTCCGCCCTGCGGGACGCGCAGCGAACAGTGGCCCTGCTGCGCGGGCGGATCTCCCGCATCCATCTTGTGGTCAACCGGGTGCAGCCCAGGCTGCTCAAGCGCCTGCATACCACCATCGACGACGCCATGGATACCGCCGGCCTGCCCCTGCTGGGCGTGGTACCGGAGGACCCCCAGGTGATGCTCTGCGCCAACCGGGGAGAACCGCTGATCCTGGCGGCCAGCCGCGGGGCCGCCGTGGCCTATCTGAACATTGCCAAACGCCTGTTGGGGCAGCGCTCCCCGCTGATGAAGCTGAAATAGAAGAGCAGATAAGAGAGGTAACGAGCCATGAATATTGCACTGATGAGCCACGATCGGAAGAAAGAGCTGATGGTCCAGTTTTGCATCGCATACTGCGGCATCCTGTCCAAGCATACGATCTGTGCCACCAACACCACGGGTAAGCTTGTAGCCGAGGCCACCGGTCTGCCGGTCAGCCTCTTCCTCTCCCATGCCCATGGCGGCAGCCAGCAGATCGGCGCGCGCATCGCCTACAACGAGATCGATATGGTCCTCTTCTTTTCCGATCCTCAGTCCAACGACCTGGATGCGGACCTGAACTATATCACGCGCCTGTGCGACCAGTACAACATCCCCTTCGCCACCAACGTGGCCACCGCCGAGATGCTCATCCACGGCCTGGAGCGGGGCGACTTGGACTGGCGGGATATCATCAACCCCAAAACAAAGCCCTTTACCGCGTAACCAGAGCGCATGCTCCCGGCGCCGCCTGCGGCGGCGCGGCGGAGCATGCGGGAAAGCGCGCCGTTCTCTTGACTTTTTTCGGAAAATGAGATACCATCAATAGCACCGCGACGACGGGGCATGAGTAGCCCGGATACCGCCGGACAGAGAAAAACGCCATGGCTGAAAGCGTTTACGGCAAGGACCGGGGGAAAGACGGCCTCAGCAGCGGGTATGGAGACATACACGGCCCGCTCCCCGTAACCGGAGCAAAAGGGCGGCTCTGCGGCCGCTGAACATGGGTGGCACCACGAAAGCAGGCGCTTTCGTCCCGTGATACGGGATGAGAGCGCCTTTTTAAGGTCATTCCGGGCGGGCGCAGGCTCTTTGCAGAATCCCTTGACGCCGCGCCTGCGGCGTTCCGGCGCCCGCCGGATACGGTTCATAAAGGAGGATACCCCAATGGCAAAATTGAAACCCCGCACCCTCTCCGGCTTTCTGGAGCTGCTGCCGGAGCGGCAGGTACAGTTTGAGCGCATGGTGGAGACCCTGCGCCGCACCTACTCCCTCTATGGCTTCACCCCGCTGGACACCCCCCTGATCGAGGCCAGCGAGGTGCTGCTGGCCAAGGGCGGCGGCGAGACGGAAAAGCAGATCTACCGCTTTACCAAGGGGGACACCGACCTGTCCCTGCGCTTTGATCTGACGGTCCCGCTGGCCAAATACGTGGCCCTGCACCAGAACGAACTCGCCTTTCCCTTCCGCCGGTTCCAGATCGGCAAGGTCTACCGGGGAGAGCGGGCCCAGCGGGGCCGCTTTCGGGAATTTTATCAGGCCGACATCGACGTCATTGGAGACGGCAGCCTGGACATCCTCAACGAGGCGGAGATCCCTTCCATCATCTATAAAACGTTCACCGCCCTCGGGCTGAAGCGCTTTAAGATCCGGGTAAACAACCGCAAGGTGCTGGGCGGACTGTTTGCCCTGCTGGGGCTGGAGCGGCAGAGCGCGGACGTGATGCGCACCATCGACAAGCTGGAGAAGATCGGCGCGGAACAGGTACGCACCATCCTCGTGGACGACTTCGCCGTCCCCGCCGCCACCGCCGGACAGCTGCTGGAGCTGCTCTCCACCGCCGACCCGCTGGCCTCCCTGGCGGCCTTGAAGGGGCGCAGCGCGCTCCTGGATCAGGGTGTGGAGGAGCTGAACACCGTGGTCCGCTCCATGTCCGCCTTCGGCGTTCCGGAAGACCACTTTACGGTGGACCTGACCATTGCCCGGGGCCTGGATTACTACACTGGCACGGTCTACGAGACCGTCATGCTGGACCACCCGGAGATCGGTTCCATCTGTTCCGGGGGGCGTTATGATAACTTAGCGGAATACTACACCGATAAACAACTGCCCGGAGTAGGCATTTCCATCGGTCTGACCCGTCTGTTCTTCGTTTTGGAGGATCAGGGCTACCTGAACGACCACCTGCTCACCGCCCCGGCGGACGCGCTGATCCTGCCCATGACCGAGGACCTCTCCCCCGCCATCTCCTTTGCCACCACCCTGCGGGATGCGGGCATCCGGACGCAGCTGCACGGCGAGAAGAAGAAGTTCAAGCAGAAGCTGGCCTATGCGGACAAGCTTTCGATCCCCTACGCGGTCTTCCTGGGGGAGGACGAGGTGAACGCCGGGAAGGTCACCGTTAAGGACCTTTCTTCCGGCGCGCAGCAGACCCTCTCCCCGGCCGAGGCCGTGCTCCTGATCCAAACCGGCCTGACCGCCCGGCAGGGCGGCACGCCTATTTTAGAACCGGAGGGAACCAACCAATGAAAAGGCTCGTGTGTATGATCCTGTCCCTGGCCCTGTGCCTGTCCCTGAGCGTCCCCGCCCTGGCCGTGAGCGTGGAGAACCGTTTCCCCGACAAGCAGACCTATCGTGGCTTTACCGACGTGCTGGAGCGGGACTGGTTCTATTCCGCCGTCAATACCTGCTACCGGGTCGGCCTGATGAACGGCACCAACGCCGGTTTCCAGCCCAATAAGGTGCTCACCGCAGGCGAGGTGGCGGCCATTGCCGCGCGTATCCACGCCACCGTGAACGACGCCGTGCTCCCCGCCCCTTCCACCGATCCCTCCCTCCCCTGGTACCAGCAATCCATGGACTACCTGTCCGGTCTGGGCGTGAGCCTGCCCGACGGCGCCAAAAACGCCACCCGGCTGGAATTTGTGCAAATGCTCTCCGCCGTGCTCACCGACGAGCTTTTGGAGCCCATCAACACCATCACCGCCCTGCCCGACACCAGCGACGCCGCCGTGCTGCGCTTCTACAACGCGGGGATCCTGACCGGCGTGGACGACTACGGCACCTTCTCCGGCGGCAAGACCCTTACCCGGGCGGAATGCGCCGCCATGGTCTCCCGCATCGTGCGCACCGCCCAGCGGCAGTCCTTCACCCCCGCCGACGCGCGCTCCTTCCAGGCCGCCGGGATGGAGCCCGCTACCGTGCTCTTCTCCCTGGACGGGCGCACCGTCACCGCCAGGGAGTTCCTGCCCCTGGTCATGGAGCGCATCCGCTTTTTGGAGGGGCAGTGCAAAGGCGGCTATATGGACTTCAACTGGAACAACCTCCATGGGGACCTGACCTACCGGGAGGACGTGCTCCAATACGCCATGGATCACCTCGATGTGAGTGAGCGGATCGGTACCGCCGCCTATCAGAATTTTGACGTGCAGGTCTTCTACAGCACCCTCATCGACCTGCGGGGCGGCGCACCCCTTTGATGATATCGCGTTATATTTTTAGCTGATTATACGAATTGGAGTTGATTTTCATGGGCCATACGGCCAATTCCTACCGCAGCCACACCTGCGGAGAGCTGCGCATGGAGCATGTGGGCCAGACCGTCAGGCTGGCCGGCTTTCTGGAAAATCTGCGGGAGGTGGGCAGCAGCTTTGCCTTCGCGGTGCTGCGGGACTTCTACGGGGTGACCCAGCTCGTCATTGAAAACGAGGAGACCCTGCGCATGTTCAAAGACCTGAACAAGGAATCCACCCTGGCGGTCGAAGGCGTGGTGCGGGAACGGGACTCCAAGAATCCCAAACTGCCCACGGGCGACGTGGAGGTGGTCCCCGCCCGCGTGGAGGTGCTGGGCCGCTGCCGCCACAACGAGCTGCCCTTCCAAGTCAACCGCAGCCGGGAGGCCGACGAGTCCGCCCGGCTCAAATACCGCTACCTGGACCTGCGCAACCCCGCGGTCAAGCGCAATATCATCCTGCGCTGCCATGTGGTCTCCGCCCTGCGCCGCGCCATGACCGAGCAGGGCTTCCTGGAGATCACCACCCCCATCCTTACCGCCTCCTCCCCGGAGGGCGCCCGGGACTACCTGGTGCCCAGCCGGAAGCACCCCGGCAAGTTCTACGCGCTGCCCCAGGCCCCGCAGCAGTTCAAGCAGCTGCTGATGGCCTCCGGCTTCGACAAGTACTTTCAGATCGCCCCCTGCTTCCGGGACGAGGACGCCCGGGGCGACCGCTCCCCCGGCGAGTTTTACCAGCTGGACCTGGAGATGGCCTTTGCCGGGCAGGAGGATGTGTTTGCCGTTCTGGAGCAGGTGCTGCCCCCCATCTTTGCCCAGTACGGCACCTACAGCATAGCCTCCGACGCCCCCTTTACCCGCATCCCCTATCTTGAGGCCATGGAGAAATACGGCTCCGACAAGCCCGACCTGCGGATCGACCTGACCGTTGCCGACGCCACCGCACTGCTCGCGGACTGCGGCTTCGGCCCCTTTGCGGGCCACACCGTGAAGGCCGTGGTGGTGTCCGATTTTTCCGGTACCCGCAAGCAGATCGACCAGCTGTGCGCCGATGTGGAGGTCCAGGCCGGGGAGAAGGCCTACTGGTTCCGCCTGGACGAGCAGGGCGAGCTGGTGGGCGGCATCTCCAAGTTCGTGCAGGAGAAAAAGGACGCGGTCATCCGCGCCCTGGGCCTGCAGCCCAACTGCTTTGTGGGCCTTACCGCCGGAACGCGCCTCACCGCCCAAAAGACCGCCGGCGTACTGCGCAATAAGCTGGGCAATTTCTGCCCCGGCCACATGGACCGGGAGCGCTACGAATTCTGCTGGATCGTGGATTTCCCCATGTATGAGATCGGTGAGGAATCCGGGGCGCTGGAGTTCTGCCACAATCCCTTCTCCATGCCCAACGGCGGTCTGGAGATCCTGAAGCGTGCCGCCGCGGGAGCGGTGGATCCCCTGACCATCACCGCCTATCAGTACGACCTGGTATGCAACGGCGTGGAGCTCTCCTCCGGCGCGGTGCGCAACCACGACCCTGAGATCATGGTGGAGGCCTTCCAGCTGGTAGGCCTGGGGGAGGAGGATGTAAAGGCCAAGTTCCCCGCCATGTACAACGCCTTCACCTACGGAGCGCCCCCCCACGCGGGCATCGCCCCCGGCGTGGACCGGATGGTCATGCTCCTCTCCGGGGAGGACTCCATCCGCGAGGTCATCCCCTTCCCCATGAACAAGAACGCCCAGGACCTGATGATGGGCGCGCCTTCTTTTGTGGAACCCAAGCAATTAGACGAGCTGAACATCCAAATCACCGCCCGGGAAGACGCGTAAGCGCGCCCTTGCTCCAAACCACGGCCCCGGCCGCGCCGCAGACTTGCGGCGCGGCCGGGGCCGTGTCATCGCTCGCCCAGCAGGGTCCCCAAAAAGACCGAAAGGGCCTGCCGCTGAATGGGCGTCAGCCGGTCCACCTGCCGGAGCAGGGCCTCACGCTCTGTGTCCTGCCCCGAGGGCTGGTCAAAAAACTGCTTCAGCGAGACGCCCAGCGCATCGCACAGCAAGGACAGGCTCTCCACCGAGATCCCCTTCTCGCCCAGCTCCACCGACCGCAGGAAGCTTTGGGACAGTCCGCACTGGTTGGCCAGCCGATTCGTGGTCCATCCTTTCGTCTCCCGGAGCGCGGCGATGCGCTTTCCTATCTCCATAAAAATACCTCGTCCCGTTTTTGTTATAACAATAGCAAAAACCGAAGGCTATATTTACATCTATAATAATTTATATTATATTTATAAATATATTCTCAAGGAGATGAGGGCAAATGGATCGGAAAACCGCGGAACAGAGGCGCTCCCTGGCACAAACAGAGGACCTGGACCGGTTAAAGGGCCAGTACCAATGTGTCAGCGACTCCGTGCTGCTCAAGTGGATGCAGGCCGTCACCGGGACCCATCGGGAGGCCATGGCGGCGGTGCTGCGGGAGCGGGGGCATACGGTATGAGCCGGCGCGGCCCATCCGGGCGGCACGGACGCCCGCGGAACAACCGGAAGCCGCCGGACACAGCTGTGTCCTGCGGCTTCCGGTTGTTTTCAGAACTTCACACGCTCGGCGATATAGGCCTTGACCTGATCGATGGGGATCCGGACCTGCTCCATGGTGTCCCGCTCCCGGACGGTGACGCAGTGGTCGGCCTCGGTCTTGTCGTCCCCCACGGTCTGGAAGTCCACCGTAATGCAGAAGGGCGTGCCGATCTCGTCCTGGCGGCGGTAGCGCTTGCCGATGGAGCCGGCCTCGTCGTAGTCCACCATAAAGTCGCGGGCCAGCGCATCCCGCAGCTCCAGCGCCTTCTCCCCCAGCTTCTTGGACAGGGGCAGCACGGCGCATTTGAAGGGGGCCAGGGCCGGATGGAAGCGCATGACGGTGCGCACGTCGTTCTTCTCGGCGTCCACGACCTCCTCGTCGTAGGCTTCCACCAGAAACGCCAGCGTGACCCGGTCGGCGCCCAGGGAGGGCTCGATCACGTAGGGGATATAGTGCTCGTTCTTCTCCTGGTCGAAGTAGGTCAGGTCCTTGCCGGAGTGCTCCTGATGCTGCTTCAGGTCATAGTCCGTGCGGTCGGCCACGCCCCAAAGCTCGCCCCAGCCGAAGGGGAATAAAAACTCAAAGTCGGTGGTCGCCTTGGAATAGAAGGCCAGCTCCTCCGGCTCGTGGTCCCGCAGGCGCAGGTCCTCGTCCTTGATGCCCAGGTTCAGCAGCCACTGATGGCAGAACTCCCGCCAGTAGGAGAACCACTCCAGGTCGGTGCCCGGCTGGCAGAAGAACTCCAGCTCCATCTGCTCGAACTCCCGGATGCGGAAGATAAAGTTGCCCGGGGTGATCTCGTTGCGGAAGGACTTGCCCACCTGGCACACGCCGAAGGGCAGCTTTTTCCGGGTGGTGCGCTGGATGGCCGGGAAGTTGACAAAGATGCCCTGGGCCGTCTCGGGGCGCAGATAGACCTCGGTGCTGCTGTCCTCGGTGACGCCCTGGTGGGTCTTGAACATGAGGTTAAACTTGCGGATATCGGTAAAATCGCTCTTGCCGCAGCCGGGACAGGTAACGCCGTTGTCCCGGATAAAGGCCACCAGCTCGTCCTGGGTCATGGCTTCCACGTTCACGTCGGTACGGGCGTTCTCCGCGCACCAGTTCTCGATGAGCTTGTCGGCCCGGTGGCGCATTTTGCAGGCCTTGCAGTCGATCAGCGGGTCGTTGAAGGTGGAGACGTGGCCGGAGGCCACCCACACCTCGGGATTCATGAGGATGGCGGCGTCCAGGCCCACGTTGCAGGGGCTCTCCTGGACAAACTTTTTCCACCAGGCGCGCTTGACGTTGTTCTTCAGCTCCACGCCCAGGGGGCCGTAATCCCAGGAATTGGCCAGCCCGCCGTAAATCTCGCTGCCCGGATAGACGAACCCCCGCCCCTTGCAGAGGTTGACGACCTGCTCCATGGTCTTTTCCGTATTTTTCATCGAAACACACTCCTTTATGGTAATTTCTGCGCAAAACAAAACGCCCTGAGCATCTGCTCAGGGCGAACGTTGTCCGCGGTGCCACCTGAATTCGGGATTTCCGGGGAAATCCCGCGCTCTTGCCCGGTAACGGCGGGTCCGGCGGGGCATTTCCGCCCCGCGGCTCGCGGGCGCCTTCCCGCCGGTTCCCGCAGAGCCTCGCACCGCCCGGCTCCTCTCTGAAACGGGTCCCGGGGTACTCCTCCCGGTCCTTGCCTTTCCTTCGTGAGGGGTATTGTATCACCTTTTCCCCGGAGCGTCAAGCAAAACCCTCCGGGCAGGCGGGGCGCATCAGCTCAGCAGCAGGTCGATATCCGCCACGTCCAGGCCGCTCTGCAGCGCCAGATCGATCCCGTATCCGATCACCTTGGCCAGGTCGCCGACCTGGGTATCCACCTCCCGGGGGGTGACGATCAGGTTCTCCCCCGCCCCGGACAGGGCCGCCGGGTCCAGGTCCTCCCGGCCCGCCTCGCTCAGCAGGTCGCAGGCCAGGGTAGCCGCGTCCACCACCGTGGGCACGCCGATGGCAATGACGGGCACCCCCAGCGTCTCCCGGTTCAGGGCCATACGGTGGTTGCCCACGCCCGAGCCGGGGACGATGCCGGTATCGGAGAGCTGCACCGTCCGCCCCACCCGGCGCAGGCTCCGGGACGCCAAAGCGTCCACCGCCAGCACACAGGCCGGGCGGGTCTTTTCCACCACGGCGGAAATAAGTTCCCCGCTCTCCATGCCGGTGGTGCCCAGCACCCCCGCCGCCAGGGCGGACACGGGCCGGAACGCGCCGAACTGCTCCGGGACCCGCTCTACCAGATGGCGGGTGACCAGGGTGTGGTCGGCGGCCTTGGGGCCGATCCCGTCCGGCGTGATGGCCCGGTTGCCCAGGCCCGCCACCAGCACCGCATCCCCCTCCTTCAGGTCCAGCAGGCCGCGCAGCTCCGCCGCCAGCGCCCGGGCCGCCCGTGGAAACGCGTCCTCCTCCCGGCGCAGCAGGCCATCCAGCTCCACCGTGATATAGGTCCCCACCGGCTTGCCCAGGGCCTGGGCGCCGCTTTCGTCCAGGATACGCACAGTCGTGACCTTGTAGCCCTCCCGCACGCTGTCCCTGGCCTGCACGCCTCTGAGCTGCGTGGTCTCCCCCGCCTGCTCCTGCCAGAGCTGTGTGGCCTCCACCGCCAGGTCTGTCCGCCGTTTCAACATGTGCAGTACTCCTTTCGCGGCACAAGATATGGTGCCGTCTTGCCGATTTGGTACTATTTTTTGCCCAAGCGCAGGTCCTATGCAAAAAAGTATGAAAAAATCGAAAAAAATAGTTGCAATTTTGGGGCTTGGCTGTTACAATAAATATCTGCACGGGCAAACTGTGTATCAAATCATATCGTCATCGGAGGAGGTGTTTGGTTTGCCGAATATTAAGTCTGCCAAAAAGCGTGTCCTGGTCAACGCAACCAAGGCTGCGCAGAACAAGGCCGCTAAGTCCGCGCTGAAGACCGACATCAAGAAGTTCGAGGCCGCGGTGGCCGAAGGCAACCGCAGCGAGGCCGAGGGCGCTTACAAGGTGGCCGTCAAGGCGGTTGACAAGGCTGCGGGCCACGGTCTTCTGCACCAGAACAACGCCGCGCGCAAGAAGAGCGCTATGACCCTCAAGCTCAACAAGCTGGCCTGACCGGACCTGGGTCAACAGAAACCGCCTGCACATGCAGGCGGTTTTTTGCTGCTTGATGCGGTTATCCTGTTACGGTGAGGAGGTGTTCCTTTGAAGGACCTGCTGCAAAAGGAGCCGGTCAAATTTGCCCTGGAACTGGCGGATATCTATTTTTCCAAGCGGGTGGCCCGCTCCGCGGCGGAACTGGCCTATTTCCTCATTCTCACCTTTTTCCCCATCCTCATCTGTCTCAACGCCTTTATCGGTCTGCTCCACGTGGATATCAACACCCTGATGGAGGCCGCCGCTCCCTTTTTTCCAAAGGAAACGGTCAGCATTCTGGCCGATTACGTCAGCTATATTACCACCAACCAGTCTTCCGGCCTGCTGGCGGCGGGGGTGGTGATGACGCTCTTCTCCTCCTCGGCGGCGTTTCGCGCCCTGATGAACATTATGGGCGAGATCTACGAACGCAAGAGCTACCGGGGCGTGTGGCAGATCGTGGCCAGCGTGGCGTTTTCCATCCTCTTTCTCGTCACGATCTACCTCTCCCTGGCCGTCCTGCTCACCGGCGAGTGGCTGTTTCAGCTGGCGGAGCAGCTGTTCCACCTGAACAGCGGCACCCTGCCCTGGGACTGGCAGTGGCTGCGCTTTCTCATCCTGTTCTGCCTGGTGCTCCTGTTCGTGATGGTAGTCTACCGCATGTCCGCCCCCCGGGGCAAGCCCCGTCCCCCCCTTCTGACCGGCGCGGTGCTCTCCTCCGCCGCCCTGGTGGCCGCCTCGGCCCTGTTCTCCTGGTTCATCGGCATGTCCTCCCGGTATTCCCTGGTGTACGGGTCCCTGGCCTCGGTCATCATCCTGCTGGTCTGGCTCTATCTCTGCGGTAATATTCTGATCCTGGGCAATGTGTTCAACTGCGTCTGGTACCGGCGCAAAAAAATACGCTATCTGAAAAAGCTCCGGGAGCAGGACGCGCCCTGACCGCTCCGCCCCGCGGCCGCAAAAGCGGAAACGCCGCTTCTGCAGCAGCAAAGCCGTGCGCATCTGCGCACGGCTTTGCTGCGTTTTTCCTATTGATACTTCCGGCTCTCCGCCACGGCCAGCTCGTCGCAGCGGTTATTATACTGGTTCTGGGCGTGGCCCTTGACCCAGTGCAGGCGCACCGTATGGTATTCGCACAGCTCCAGCAGGCGCCCCCACAGATCGCTGTTCAGGGCCGGTTTCTTATCGGACTTGATCCAGCCCCGGGCCCTCCAGCCCTTGGCCCAGCCCTTCTCCAGCGCGTCGACGACGTACTTGGAGTCGGAATAGAGCTCCACGGCGCAGGGCTGCTTCAGCGCCTCCAGGGCGGTGATGACGCCGGTAAGCTCCATGCGGTTGTTGGTGGTGTGGGCCTCCCCGCCGGAAAGTTCCTTCTGAACCGCCCCGTATTGCAGGATGGCCCCCCATCCGCCGGGGCCGGGATTGCCGGAGCACGCCCCGTCCGTATAGATGGTGACCGTTTTCATATACCCTCCTTGGGGGCGGTCCTGCCGCACGCGGCAGCGTGCGCCGGCCACTTCCGCCCGGTAATCGCTTAACCGCCTAGGGCCGGGATCGCCGGAGCACGCCCCGGCGCAGATGGCGGCTTGCCCCGCGGCCCCTTACAGCTCGTTCAAAATTTCCTTCCGCTTCTGCTCGTACTCCTCCTGGGTGATCAGACGCTGGTCATAGAGCGCGCGCAGCTGTTCCAGCCGGGCCTGGGGGGAAGCGGAGGCGCAGGTCTGCTCCTCCGCCCCGTCCTCTTCGATGCGGATCTCGGGGCCCACATAGCTCTTGCCGAAGGCCTGATAAAAATTCATGCCCGTGATCCCGACGGCGATCAGCGTCCAGAGGATTCCGAAGGGACCGAAGGTGGGAATCGCCACAAACAGGCCGATCAGCACGAAAAGGATCCCCACCACGCCGCCGAAGACGGCCTGGCTCTTACTGGGCCGATAGGTCATACGCCGGTTTCGTCTCATTTCAGCCCTCCTCGGCGGCCTCGCCGGAGTCTTCCTCCTCCTCATGGTCGGTGCGGGCGAAGGAGATGACCTTGACCCCCTCCTCCAGGTTCATGATCTTCACGCCCTGGGCGGCGCGGCCGTAGACGGAGATGCCGGACACGGCCATGCGGATGATGACGCCGGCGTCGCTGATGACCAGGATATCGTCCTCGTCGCTGACCACCTTGACGCCCACCACCGGGCCGGTCTTCTCGGTGACCTGGTAGCCCTTCAGGCCGAAGCCGCCCCGCTTCTGCGGGCCGTCGGCGCGGATATACTCGTCCATCAGGGTGCGCTTGCCGTAGCCGTTCTCGGTGACCATCAGCACCTGATGGTCGTACTTGGCCCGGGCGGCGCCGATGACATAGTCCCCCGGGCGCAGGTTGATGCCCCGCACGCCGCAGGCGTCCCGGCCCATGCAGCGCACGTCGTTCTCCAGGAAGCAGATGGCCATCCCGTCGTGGGTGGCGATGAGGATGCACTGCTCCCCGTCGGTCTCCCGCACGCAGATCAGGTCGTCCCCCTCGTCCAGGGTGATGCAGCGGATGCCCGCCTTGCGGGCGGTATTGATGGCGGAGAGCTGGATGCGCTTTACCGTGCCGTTTCGGGTCACCATGACCAGGTAGCGGTCTTCGGGGAATTCCCGCAGGTGGATCATGGCGGTGACCTTCTCATCCTGCTCCACCGGCAGCACATTGCCGATGTAGGTGCCCTTGGCCGTGCGCCCCGCCTCGGCGATCTGATAGCCCTTCTTCCGGTGGACCCGGCCCTTATTGGTAAAGAAGAGGATAAAATCATGGGTGGAGGCGGTGAAGACCGTTTCCACATAGTCCTCGTCCTTGAGGGTCTGGGCGGTGATGCCCTTGCCGCCCCGGCGCTGGGCCTTGTAGGCGGAAACGGGGGTGCGCTTGATATACCCGGCGGCTGTGAGGGTGAAGACGCACTCCTCCTCCTCGATCAGGTCCTCCACGTCCAGATCGTCCTCGGCAAAGGCGATCTCGGTGACCCGGTCGTCGCCGTATTTGCTGCGGATCTCGGTCAGTTCGTCCTTGAGCACCTGCTTCAAAAGGCCCTCGTCGCTGAGCAGCTGGTTGAAGTAGGCGATGCGCTCCTCCAGCTCCTTGTACTCGGCCTCCAGCTTCTCCCGGTTCAGGCCCTGAAGGGCGATCAGGCGCATTTCGCAGATGGCCTGGGCCTGCACGTCGTCCAGGCCGAAGCGCGCCATCAGGTTTTCCTTGGCGTTGTCATAGCTCTGGCGAATGATCCGGATGACCTCGTCGATATTGTCCTGGGCGATGAGCAGTCCCTCCAGCAGGTGGGCCCGCTCCTGCGCCTTGCGCAGGTCGAACTTGGTGCGCCGGAGGATGACCTCCTCCTGGAAGGCCAGGTATTCGTCCAGGATATGCCGCAGGGAGAGGATGCGGGGCTGGGACTGGTTGTTGACCAGCGCCAGCATGTTGATGGCGAAGGTGATCTGGAGCTGGGTCTGGGCGAACAGCCGGTTGAGCACCACCTGGGCGTTGGCGTCCTTCTTCAGCTCGATGACGATGCGCATGCCGTTGCGGTCCGACTCGTCCCGAATGTCGGAGATCCCCTCCAGGCGCTTGTCCTCCACCTGGTCGGCCATGTTCTTGATAAGCATGCGCTTGTTGACCTGATAGGGGATCTCGGTGACGATGATGCGGGTGCGGTTGTTGCCGAACTCCTCAAACTCCGTACGGGCCCGGACCCGGATGTGTCCCTTCCCGGTGGCGTAGGCCTGCCGGATGCCGGCCCGGCCCATGATCATGCCCCGGGTGGGGAAATCGGGTCCCTTGACGTATTCCATCAGGTCGTCCAGGGTGGCCTCGGGGTTGTCCAGCACACAGACGGCCGCGTCGATGACCTCCCGCAGGTTGTGGGGCGGGATGTTGGTGGCCATACCCACGGCGATGCCGCTGGAGCCGTTGACCAGCAGGTTGGGGAAGCGGCTGGGGAGCACCCGCGGTTCCTTCCGGGATTCGTCAAAGTTGGGGTCCCAGTCTACCGTCTCCTTTTCGATGTCCCGCAGCATCTCCTGGGAGATCTTGTCCAGCCGGGCCTCGGTGTACCGGTAGGCGGCGGGGGGGTCTCCATCCACGGAGCCAAAGTTGCCGTGGCCGTCCACCAGAGGGTAACGCATGGAGAAATCCTGGGCCAGGCGGACCAGCGCATCGTAGACGCTGGCGTCGCCGTGGGGATGGTAACGGCCCAGCACGTCGCCCACGCAGGTGGCCGACTTTTTAAAGGGCTTGTCGTGGGTCAGGTTATCCTCGTACATGGCGTAGAGGATGCGCCGGTGGACCGGCTTGAGCCCGTCCCGCACGTCGGGAAGGGCCCGGCCTACGATGACGCTCATGGCATATTCGATATAGGACTGCTCCATCTCGGGCACCAGAGGAGACGTGACGATCTTCTGTCCCGGGAAACGGATCTCCTCGGGATCGTACTGTGGTTTCTTACTCATTCAATAACAGCCTTTCTCACTCAAAAAGGATTTACTGGTCCCGGCTGATCAGCCCGGCGTCTGCAGCATTTGGATCTGCTCCGCCGTCAGCTCCACATAGGGAATGGAAAGCTCCCTGGCCTCCCCCAGGTAGGGGGCCAGCCACGCCTGGTATTGGGACGCGTCCACCGGATGATCCCACGTGATGTCCCCTTCGGTGGTGATGTAGTAGACGAACCCGGTCTTGCTGGCGTCCACCTCGTCCGGGTATCCCTCCAGGCCAAGGGCCTTATCCCAGGCGTCCACCGCGCCCACCTGCTGGTAGCTGTCGCTCTCGGGCAGGTATTGGTAGAGGAAGTAGGGCCAGAAGGAGCCGCCCTTTCCCTGGTTGTGGGACCAGCCCGCCATGACGGCGCCATTATCGTAAAAGGTCAGCAGGGGAAATTCCTCCAATTGCTTGCGAAGCTCTCCCGTCGCCTCGTCCCAATCATAGACGAAGCCCCGCTCCCCGGCCACGATTGTGGTGGTGTAGAGAAGGATCAGCTCCTCCCTCCCGTCCCCGTCCACGTCCCAGACGGAAAACTGATTTTCCGCCATCGCCTCTCTCTCACGGATACTTCCGATATAGCCGCCGGAATCGCCGGTCCCGTCGGGCAGGACCCCCGTGTCCAGCAGCTTGTTCAGCGCGGCGCCATAGGCCGCCCGGGCGGGGGCGTTCTCCTCGCTCAGCATGGACATCTGCGGCGGCTCCGAGGTCACTTCCGGCGTGGGCGACGGCTCAAGCTCGTCGGAAGGGCTGGGCGCGGGGGTCTGTACGGCAGCGGTGGGGGCCTGCTTCGGCGTATCCACAGCCGGGGTGCTCCCGCAGGCGGACAGCGTGAGGCACGCCGCCGTGCAAAGGGCGACCACACTTGCTTTTTTCATCTTGACGCCGCTCCTCTCCTGCTCAGTAGTCCAGATTCACGGCGTATTTGGCGTTGCGCTCGATGAATTCCTTGCGGGGCTCCACCTTCTCGCCCATGAGGATGGAGAACGTCTCGTCGGCCCGGATGGCGTCGTCCAGCTCGATGCGCTTCAGCGTGCGCTTCTCCGGGTCCATGGTGGTCTCCCACAGCTCATGGGGGTTCATTTCGCCCAAGCCCTTAAAGCGGGAGATGTCCACCTTGGCGTTGGGGTTATCGCCCCGCAGCTCGCCGGAGATACGGTCCCGCTCCTCCTCCGAGAAGGCCAGCCGGGTGGTCTTGCCGCGGCTGAGCTTGAACAGCGGCGGCACGGCGGCGTAGACGTAGCCGTGCTCGATCAGCGGACGCATGAAGCGGAAGAAGAAGGTGAGCAGCAGCGTGCGGATATGAGAGCCGTCCACATCGGCATCGGCCATAATGATGACCTTGTGATAGCGCAGCCTGCTCACGTCGAACTCGTCCCCGATGCCCGCGCCCAGCGCGGTGATGACGGGCTGAAGCTTGTCGTTTCCATAGACCTTGTCGGCCCTGGCCTTCTCCACGTTGAGCATCTTGCCCCACAGGGGGAGGATGGCCTGGAAGCGGGAATCCCGGCCCTGGGTGGCCGAGCCGCCGGCGGAATCGCCCTCGACGATATAGATTTCGGTCAGTTCGGGGTTGTTTTCATTGCAGTCCCGCAGTTTGTCGGGCATGGCGGCTCCGCCCAGCGCGGTCTTGCGGCGGATGGACTCCCGTGCCTTGCGGGCGGCCTCCCGGGCGCGGTTGGCCATCAGCGCCTTGTCCAGGATCGCCTTGCCCACCCCCGGGTTCTCCTCCAGAAATTCCTCCAGCTTGTCGCTGACGATACCCGCCACCAGGGTGCGGATCTCCGAGTTGCCCAGCTTGGCCTTGGTCTGGCCCTCAAACTGGGCGTCGGTGAGCTTGACGGAGATGATGCAGGTAAGGCCCTCCCGGCAGTCTTCGCCGGAGACCTTCTCCTCGTCCTTGAGGATCTTCATCTTTTTGCCGTAGTTGTTGAGCACGGTGGTCAGCGCCCGCTTAAAGCCCTCCTCGTGCATGCCGCCTTCCGGGGTGTGCACGTTGTTGGCAAAGGAGATGATGCTCTCGTTATACCCGTCGTTGTACTGGAAGGCCACCTCCGCCATGGAGTCTTCCCGGCTGCCGGACATATACACCACGCTGTCGTGGATGGGCGTTTTGGCCCGGTTGAGCCAGGTGACGAACTCCCGGATGCCGCCTGCGTAGTGCATCTCGTCGGACTGCTCCCGGCCGGCGCGCTCGTCGATAGTGCGGATGCGCACGCCCGCGTTGAGGAAGGCCTCCTCCCGCATGCGGGTATGAAGCGTTTCATAATTGTACTCGGTGATCTCAAACATGGACCGGTCGGGCTTAAAGACCACCTCGGTGCCGTGGCGCTCGGTGTCCCCCACCATCTGCATGGGCTGGGTCACATTGCCGCGGGAAAACTTCATCTCATAGATCTTCCCGTCTTTGTAGACCCGCACCTCCAGCCACTCGCTCAGGGCGTTGACCACGCTGGCGCCCACGCCGTGCAGGCCGCCGGAGACCTTATAGCCCCCTCCGCCGAACTTTCCGCCCGCATGAAGGATGGTAAAGACCACCTCCAGGGCGGGCTTCCCGGTCTGCTGCTGGATATCCACCGGGATACCGCGGCCGTTGTCCACCACCGTGATGATATCCCCCTCGGAGATCTTTACGGTGATCTCGTCGCAGTACCCGGCCAGCGCCTCGTCGATGGCGTTGTCCACGATCTCATATACCAGATGGTGCAGTCCGCTCTCCGAGGTGGAGCCGATATACATGCCCGGGCGCTTGCGGACGGCCTCAAGCCCCTCCAGCACCTGGATCTCGGATGCGCCGTACTCATGCTCCACCTGGGTGGCGCCGTTTTCAAAAGTTTCAGACATCAAATAACCTCCATTGGGATATCGGGCGGCCAAAGGCCGCCCCTACAAAGCGTTGTAGGAGCCGACTTCGGCGGTCCGTCCTGCTTTATTCAAATAAATTGTTTTCCGCCCGGCCCCGCAGGGTGGCGGTGGAGAGCTGGGAAAGATAGACCACCGGCGCGTCCTGTCCGCTGCGGCAGAGCACAAAGGACTTGGGCAGCTCGTCGGAGACGTTGATCACCCTGCCCTCCCGCTGGGCCTGGTCCAGCATCCTGCGGGTGCGGTGGGACGCGCTGGTGTTGTCCAGGTCGAAGATGCCCACCACATCCCGGTAGGGCACGACCACCGATTGTCCTAAATGCAGATACATATGTCCGTTTCTCCTTTGCCTGCGGATGCAATGCCGCTTTCACCGGCCGTCCACCACCCTGGGCCGCCAGAACCACTTCCAAAACCGCCAGCCGGCGAACAGGCCCGCCAGCAGCGCCAGAGCCGGCAAACCGGGGAAAAACAGCACCTGCGTCAGCGGGGAGACCTGCTCCGACGCCCAGAGGTTCCACCGTCCCGCCGCGATCAGAAGCGCCAGCACGGCCGCCGCCAGACCGGGCAGCACCCGCCACCGCTTTCTTCGGGTAAAGCGGCAGACCGCATATTGGATCACCGCCCCCAACAGAAACGGCAGCAAAACGAATCCAGCCAGGATGATCGGCATAGCGTCCTCCTTCTCCCCCGCGCCGGGCGGCGGGGCTCACACCAGCGTTCCTGCGTGGATGTGGAAGGTCTTCCCCTCCCGCAGGCGCCCCAGCCCCATATCCTCGCAGCAGGTGATAAAGACCTGGCCGCTGGTGATCCGGCCCAGCACGAACGCCTGCCGCCGCGGGTCCAGCTCGGAAAGCACGTCGTCCAGCAGCAGCACCGGCCATTCGCCCGTCTCCTGAAAAAAAATCTCCCGGCAGGCCAATTTCAACGACAGCGCCGCCGTGCGGGTCTGTCCCTGAGAGGCAAAGGTCTTGGCGCTTTTCCCGTCGATCTCCACGTCCAAATCGTCCTTATGGGGGCCGGAAAGGCATTGCCGGGACTCCAGTTCGGCCTGCCGGTGCCGCTCCTGATGCTCCAGCAGCTGGGGCAGGATCTCCCGCGGGGCGGCCTCCGGATCGGTCACGGTCTTCACCGTCTCATAATGCAGCTCCAACCGCTCCCGGCCTCCGGAAAAATCCAGATGGATGGCGGGCGTGACCTCCCGCAGGCGCTTGACGAAGTGGGCCCGGTAATGGATGAGCACCGCCCCCGTCTGGGCCATGCGGAGGTTGAATTCGTCCAGCGCGTCCAGCAGGGAGGGCTTTTCCGTACCGTCCCGGAGGATGCGGGTCTTGTGCTCATAAAGCCTGCGGTACTCGGCCAGGGCCTCGGCATACCGGGGGCGCAGCTGGCTGATGCAGCCGTCCAGAAACCGCCGGCGCACTAAGGCCCCCTCCCGGATCAGGTACAGATCCTCCGGGCAAAACAGAACGGTGTTCAGCACCCCCGCCAGCTCCCCGGCGGACTTGAGGCGCACGCCGTTGGAGAACAGCTGCCGCCGCCCGCCCCGGGAGAGGCGGGCCTCCAGCGTAAAATCCCGCTGCCGGGCGCTGACCTGGGCCTGCACAAAGGCGTGGTCCACCCCGAATTGGATCAATTCCCGGTCATACCGGGCCCGGTGGGAAGACGCGGTGGACAAATACGCCACTGCTTCCAGCAGATTGGTCTTCCCTTGGGCATTCTCCCCGTAGATCACGTTGACGCCCGGGTGGAACCCGGCCTCCAGGTGCAGGTAATTGCGGAAAAAATCCAGAGAGATGGAGCGGACGATCATAGGATCCTCAGCTTCACGGGCCCGAGCTGGGCGGTATCCCCGCTGCGCAGCTTCCGCCCCCGCTGTGTGCAGACGGCCCCGTTGACCAGCACGCCGCCGGCCTGGATCAGCTCCTTGGCCTCCCCGCCGGTCTCGGTGAGCCCCTCGAACTTCAGCAGCGCGTCCAGACGGATAAACTCGGTGATGATCTTCACATCTCGCTCTTCCATGCGCCCTCCTTGCCCGCCAGGGCCTCAAATCGTTGATACAGCTCCGGCCGCAGCCGCTTGAGCGCGGCCGGCCGTCCCTTCTTCCGGTCGTAGAAAAAGTGGCGGCTCTCCCCCTCGCACCGCAGTGTCCCCGTCTCAACGTCCACCATCCGGTAAGCCAGGGCCAGCCTGGCCGGGGAAAGGGCGGTAATGCTCAGAAAAACATCCACATGCTCCCCAAAGCGGGTCATGGAGCGGTAATGGCAGCTGACGTCGGTCAGGGCGATGTCGATGCCCGCGTCCACCAGCGTCTCATAGCCGCAGCCCAGCTGCTCCATAAAATCGGTGCGGGCCTCCTCCATCCAATGGATATAATTCCCATGGTAGACGATGCCCATGCCGTCCGTCTCATAGAACTGAACTTTTCTGCGGTAGGGCCTCCGTTCCATCAGTCTCCCGCCTTCAGCCGAACGGGCAGCACCATGTACAGAAAGTTCTCGTCGCCCTGGGTGGGCAGGATCACGCAGGGGGAGACGCCGGTGGTCAGCTCCAGGCGGACCCGGTCCGCGGGGGCGGCCTTGAGGGCGTCCATCAGGTACTTGTTGTTGAAGCCGATCTCCAGCCCCTTGCCGTCTCCGGAGATCGGGCACACGTCGGCGGCGTCCCCGATGGCGGTCTTGGTGGAGATGTTCAGCACCCCGTCGTCGAAGATGCAGCGCAGCGGACTTTTCAGCTTGTCGCTGATGATGAGGGAGACGCGGTCGATGGAGGAGATCAGGGCCCTGGTATCCCCCTCTACCTGAATGGTGTTGTTGCGGGGGATGGCCTGGCGGTACGCCAGAAATTCTCCCTCCAGCCGGCGGGAGACCAGCATGGTGCTGCCCACCTTAAACATCACGTGCCGCGCGCCCTGGGTGACGCTGGCGCTCTCGTCGCTGTCGGCGCAGATTTTTTCCACCTCGCTCAGGGCCGCGCCGGGCACCACAAAGGAGAACGTCTCGGCGCCCTCCTTCTTTTCGATGGCCTCATGCCGCAGGGCCAGCCGGTAGCCGTCTACCGACACGACGGTCAGTCCGCTCTCGTCCACCTCAAAAAGGCTGCCGGTGTGGATGGGCCGGCTTTCGTTGTCGCTGACGGCAAAAAGGGTCTGCCCGATCATGGCCTTGAGTACGTTCTGGGGCAGCAGCAGGGAATTTTGATACTCCACAGCGGGCAGCTCCGGGAACTCCTCCGGGTCGGTGGCCAGGATATTGAATTCGCTCATGCCGCACTTGATGTTGACGGTATAGTTGGTGGACTGGAAGCTCACCATGTCGTCGGGCAGCTTGCGGATGATCTCTCCGAACAGACGGGCGCCCAGCACCAGGGTGCCCTGCTCGGAGATTTCGGCGGGCACGGTGGTGCGGATGCCGGTCTCCAGGTTGTAGCCGGTCAGCCGCAGATCGTTTCCCGCTTCCAGAAGGATGCCCTCCAGGGCGGGGATGGAGCTTTTGGGGGATACCGCCCGGGAGGCGGTGGAGATGGCAGCCTGCAGCAGGGCCTTCTCGCAGGTGAATTTCATGGCGTAACCTCCGTTCGCATTTCTCTCTGCGCAGGAGAGGAAGGGATATGAGTTCGTAATAGTAAGCCGTAGGGAAAAAAGATGTGGAAAACCGCCGCAAAGCGTTCGCGGGCAAGAAAAAGCGCGTCCACAGGGGTTGGGGAGAAAACAGCGGCTTTTCCCCACAGAGGGGGAAAGGGACCGGGTTTTCCCCCTTACGTTGTCCACATCTGCACAAAAAGCGGTGAAAATGTGGAAAAACAAACATCCGCTTCTATTCGTACCGGGCGTTGATGTTGGTGTTGATATCCTTGATGACTTCGGCCACCTCAGGGGACTGCTTCATCAGCTTTTCCACCCGTTCGATGGAGTGCATGACGGTGGTATGGTCGCGGTTGTCGAATTCCCGGCCGATCTCTTTCAGGGACAGGTTGGTCATGCGGCGGATCTGGTACATGGCGATCTGCCGGGCCAGGGCGGTATCCTTGGTACGTCCCTGCCCGCGGATGGCCTCGGCGTCGATGTTATAGAATTTGCTGACTTCCTCGATGATGACGTCGGAGGAGGGGAGAAAGTCGGCCTTGTCCTTGAACATGTCCCGCACCGCCCGGGTGACGGTGTCCACGTCCACGCTTTCCCCCATCAGCTCCTGGAAGGCCAGGATTTTATTGACGGTGCCTTCGATCTGGCGCACGTTGGAGGTGATGTTGTCGGCGATGTACTGGAGCACCGGGTCGGGCAGATTCATGCCCCGGCGGATGGCCTTGTTTTTAATGATGGCCACGCGGGTCTCATAGTCGGGGGGCTGGATGTCCACGGGCAGGCCCCACTCGAACCGGGTGCGCAGCCGGTCGTCCAGCCGCAGCATCTCCTTGGGGGGACGGTCGGCGGTAAAGACGATCTGCCGTCCGGCCTCGTAGAGCGTATTGAAGGTATGGAACATCTCCTCCTGGGAGCTCTCCTTGCCGGCGATGAACTGTACGTCGTCCATCAAGAACACGTCGGCGTAGCGGTACTTCTCCCGGAATTCCTGATTGCGGCCCTCCCGGATGGCCTGGATGAGCTCGTTGGTAAAAGAGTCGCCCTTGATATACACGATGCGGAAATTGGGGTTGCCGGCATGGATCTTGTGGGCGATGGCGTAGAGCAGGTGGGTCTTGCCCAGGCCGGATTCCCCGTAAATGAACAGGGGGTTATAGGTCTGGGCGGGCCGCTCGGCCACCGCGAGGGCGGCGGCATGGGCGAACTTGTTGGACGCGCCCACCACAAAGCGCTCGAAGGTATATTCCTCCGTGCCGGGCAAAAAAGTCTCGTCCGCCGGCTTGCCGTACCCCTCCAGCTCTCCCTCTCCCAGCACCGTGACCTTGAAGTCGGCGGAAAACAGCTCGTGGAGGGCCTTTTGGATGGCGGGCACATACCGGGAGACGATGATGTCCCGTTTGAAGTTGGAAGGCGTGTGCAGGACGAAGGTATCCTCGTCCAGGGAGACGGCGATGGCGTCGTCGAACCAGGTGTTGATGGTGGTGGCGGTCATCTCCCCCTCCATCAGGGTGAGCACCTTGGCCCAGATATCAGCCGGGGAATTCATCCCGGATACCACCCCTTTCGTGTGAAGTTTCAATCGATTCATTATACCAGAAAAACCGTTCTCAAGCAACATTTTCACCTCATACATTATAAAAATAAAATGGGAGAAGGAGGGAGGAAGCGCACCGCCCCGTTTTCTGGAAGGGGGCGGCCCCGTGCGGCAGGGGAAAAGAGGCGGGACTTGAGCTGGAAGGGGCTGGGGGACACAATATGTTGTACCGGGAAAAAGGTTGTAAAAAAAGATGCATCCAAGGGGAAAAAATATAGTTGACAGGCCATTTTGAAATAGGCTATAATATCATCTGCATCGTGTGGTCTCATGCGGTGTAAAGCAATTTTACTTTGACGACCGCAGCCGGGCCCGTCCGGCTGTTGTGGTGGGCGGGGGAAACTCCGCTTGATTTTCGTACAGGAGGTGTACCCAAAATGGTTCGTACCTATCAGCCCAAGAAGCGCCAGCGCTCCAAGGAGCACGGGTTCCGCAAGCGCATGCGTACCGCCAATGGCCGCAAGGTGCTGGCTCGCCGCCGCGCCCGGGGCCGCGCCCGTCTGACCCACTGATGCGCGCAGCAAACGGAATAGGGCTTTCATAAAAGGGGCGGAGGAGCGATCCTACCGCCCCTGCGCAGCATGCAGAGAAAAAGGGGAAAGCAGCGTGAAACATACCATCTCCCTCAAGCAGAACCATGAATTCCGCCGTCTTTACAGCAAGGGAAAAAGCGCCGTCTGCCCCTGCCTGGCCCTGTACTGCCGGAAAAACCGGCAGGGGCGCAGCAGGCTGGGGATCACCGTGGGGGTGAAAGTAGGCAAGGCCGTGTGCCGTAACCGCACCCGCCGCCGTATCCGGGAGGCCTATCGCCTCCATGAGGAGCAGTTTCTTCCCGGATACGATTTGGTCGTGGTGGCCCGGGTCCGGGCCGGCCGCGCCCCCTACCGGGAGATCGAGCGCAGCCTGCTCCAGCTGGCGGACAAGCTGGGTCTGCTGCAAAAGGAGGCACGCTCGTGAAACGGCTGCTGCTGGCCCTGATCGGGGCCTACCGCAAGTACATTTCCCCCTGCCGTCCCCCCTGCTGCCGCTTCATCCCCACCTGCTCGGCGTACGCCCTGGAGGCGGTGGAGAAGTACGGCGCGTTCAAGGGGGGCGCGCTGGCCCTGCGGCGTATTCTGAAATGCCAGCCCTTCCACCGTCAGGCGTCCATCGAGTACGACCCCGTCCCTTAGAGCCGGACGGAGCCTTCTGCAGAATGCCGGCGGAACGGCCGCCGCGCCGCCCGCCCGTCCTTCGGCAGGTACTGAAACCGGCTTTGAAGCGGGACCACAAATGAAACTTGGAGGCGTCCAAATGGATTTTGCACAGATCATCCTCTCCCCCTTCGTATGGCTGCTGACCGTTTTTTACAATCTCTTCGGCAGCTATGGTCTGGCGCTCATTTTCTTTGCCATCGTGGTCAAGCTGATCCTCTTCCCCTTCTCCCTGAAGGGAAAGCGCAGCATGATCCAGATGAACATGCTTTCCGACAAGATGCAGAAGCTCCAGAAGCAGTACGGCAAGGACAAAGAGCGCTATAACCTGGAGGTCCAGAAGCTCTACGAGAAGGAAAAGGTCAACCCCATGAGCGGCTGCCTTTGGTCCTTCGTTCCCCTGCTGATCCTGCTCCCCCTGTATGCCATCATCCGCCAGCCCCTGAAGTATATGATGGGCGTCAATTCCCAGGACCTGCTCAACGCGGTGGCCAACGCCGTGCAGTGGAACAGCGCCGCGCTGGATATGGGCTGGATCAAGGAAGCGGCCGACAGCTTTGCCAATACCGGTTACAACCAGCTCTATCTGGCCTCTCTCATCACCCCGGAGAACCTGGCCTCCGTCCAGGCCGCCGTGGGCGAGGCCGGAAGCAAGATCTTTTCCATCAATTTTGATTTCCTGGGCCTGATCGACCTGTCCCAGACGCCCCAGCTGAAGTTCTGGACCATCAGCGGAGGCTTTGGCCTGTTCCTGCTGCCGGTCATCTCCGCCGCGTCGGGCTTCGTGTTCTCCCTCATCTCCATGAAGACGAATTCCGTCAACCAGAAGAGCGCCCAGGCGGCCAACAACGCCACGGCCAAAAGCATGCTCATCGTCTCCCCCCTGATGTCTCTGTGGATCGGCTTTGCCATGCCCGCCGCCCTGTGCGTATACTGGATCGCCAACAACCTTTTGTCCATGCTCCAGGAATTCCTCTGCGGCAAGCTGCTGAAGAAGGACTATGAAAAGGCCGCCGCGCAGCAGGCGGAGCGGGAACGCCAGGAAAAAGAGGAGGAGAAGGAGCGCCGCCGCCTTGCCGCTGAAGAGCGCGCCCGCCGTCTGGAGGAAGAAAAGCAGAATAAGGGCAGGAAGAAGAAAGCTGAGAAAAAGCCCGCCGAGGAGGAGGAAAAGATCCCCGGCGCGGTGAAAGAGGCCAGCCGGGTCGGGATGCGTCAGTATGCCCGCGGCCGCGCCTATGATCCCTACCGCTACAGCGCCGAAGGCCCTACCGCTTATCCGGGCGCCGCCCCTGTTTTCCAGAAGAAGGAAGACACCAGGGCGCTGGAGAAGGAGTCCGACGAACTGGAACAGGTCGCTCTGGAGCAGGCCGCCGACGAAGCGATTGTGGAGGCTATCCGGGAGGAGCAGGCCGGCGCCGCCCCTGAGGGGCTGAGCGAGACGCCCGTCCTGGAGACTCCTACCTATGAAGCCCCCGATTATGACGCGGCGGAAGCCGAGGCTCCCTATGCGGAAGAGTCGGAAGAGTCGGAAGACAAGGACAAGGAGTAACGGCAGCCTGCCGTTGGTTCCATCATAAGGAGAGATATACCCAATGCTGAAATGGATTGAAAGCACCGGCAGGACCGAGGACGCCGCCATCGAGGCCGCCCTGGCCAAGCTGGGTATGGATCGGGACGAGGTCTCCGTGGAGATCCTGGAGCGGGCCAAGTCCGGTTTTCTGGGCATCGGAAGCTGTCCGGCCAAGGTGAAGGTGACCTACGAGGCCCCCGATGAACCCGAGCAGGTCCCCGTAAAGAAGGCGCCTGCCGCGGCTCCGCCGGCCAAAGCCGCCCCCACCGCCAAGGCCCCTGCCGCGCCGAAGGCAGAATCCAAGCCGGTCGAGGCGGCATCCGCGCCCCGGCCCGTCGCCCCCACAGATGGGGAAAAGACGGAACAGATCGTACAGTTCATCACCGGCCTGCTGGAGCACATGGGCTCCGTCGCCCGCCCGGTGGTGCAGCTGGATGATGAGGGCAACTATCAGGTAGAGCTGGTGGGCGAACATCTGGGCGGCCTGATCGGCCGCCGGGGCGAGACCCTGGACGCCATCCAGCAGCTTACCGGCTATGCCGTCAACCACGGACAGTCCAAGCGCGTGCGCATCCATGTGGACGCCGAGGGCTATCGCGCCAAGCGGGAAGAATCCCTGGTCCGCCTGGCCCGCAAGGTGGCGGGCAAGGTGGTCAAGTATCGCCGCAACGTTACCCTGGAGCCCATGAACGCCTACGAGCGCCATGTGATCCACACCGCGCTTCAGGATTATCCCGACGTGACCACCTACTCCATCGGAACAGAGCCCAACCGCCGCACGGTAGTGGCCTTCAGCCGGGGCGAGCGGCGCTGAAGCCGGATCTGACCCAGGCTGCAGGGAAGCGGCGTGCATCAAAACGGACCTTTCTCCGGAGCATATCCGGAGAAAGGTCCGTTTTTTATCCCAATGCGGGGCAAAAATGTGGAAAACTTTTTGAAAAACCCCCTTGTCGAACTCGAACATATGTTATATAATTTGATCGAACGAAAGTTCTATAGAACAATTGTTTTTAAAAGGCCGCAATTAAAGGACCGTTTTATGGGACTGATTATGGGGTACGATAGGTCTGTCAAGGACCGATCAGGAGGGAAACGCCATGGAGACGATTTATTACAGCTTAGACGCCAAACGCCTGACCATCTGTGCCGATGCGCAGGGCTGCAGAGCCAGCGGCGGAACGGAGAGCGTCTGCTACGCCTTTGTACCCCGCCGTGTCTCCACACAGCGCCCGGCGCAGGCCAAGGTAGTAAATATCGCGGACTACCGCGGGGCCGGGAAAACCTCTGCTGCGGAAGAGCGGGAGGCGCCCTCCCGCCCGGAAGCCCCCCTCCCCCGCCGGCGTGGCCTTTCCTTCGGTTTGATGCTGGATCTGGCGGTGTCAGCCGCCATCCTGGGCGTGTTGGCGGGTCAGGTAGAATAAGTTTCGCAAAAAGACAAAGAGACATGGTTTGCAGATGTCTGGTAGAATGAAGTTGCGACACCACCATTCGAAAGGAGACAGCAAACCATGTCCGAAAAGATTGTACAGCTA
>NZ_JANGBE010000120.1:0-298 GCF_024462255.1 Flavonifractor sp. DFI.6.63
CGGAGGGCTTTTTGCGGGCCCGCGGCGCGGGGGACAGTCTGGTGCTCATCCGCGCGGAAAAACCCCACACGTTTATCACGCGCGCCCAGAACAAGCCGATCCGGCCCAATGAGGTGTTCGTTTACTCCTGTGAGATGGCGGGGCCGGGCGGCTACTGGACGCAGATGGTGCGCCCGATCTTTCTGGAGCGGGGCGGTGCGCCGGAGGCGTATGAAGTGCTCCAGGTGATCCGGGAGGCGCTGGCAGCCGGCGAGGCGGCGGCGCGGCCCGGAAACCGGATCTGCGACGTGGACGAGGC
>NZ_JANGBE010000121.1:0-298 GCF_024462255.1 Flavonifractor sp. DFI.6.63
TATTACATCTTCCTTTGAATCAAGGTCCAAGATTGAAACAAATCTCGCTTCATCTATAACCTTTACCCCTAAAGATATGGCCTTATCAAGCTTTGATCCAGCCTCTTCACCTGCTAAAACAAAATCAGTTGATTTACTTACGCTTGATGTCGCCCTGCCTCCAAGGTCTTCGATAATCTTCTTGGCATCATTTCTCTTCATAGTTGGAAGAGTACCTGTAAGAACTATCTTCATCCCTTCAAACAGCATAGGTCTATCCGTTTTTTCCTCTTTTATATTTTCAAAATTTAGACCAGCT
>NZ_JANGBE010000122.1:0-297 GCF_024462255.1 Flavonifractor sp. DFI.6.63
GCGCATTACTGGCGTGACCGCGTACTTTTTGTAGAACGGGCCAACGAGTTACGTTATGTGGCAAGGTTAAGCACTTAAGGTGTGGAGCCGTAGCGAAAGCGAGTCTTAACTGGGCGACATAGTCACATGACGTAGACCCGAAACCGGGCGACCTACCCATGAGCAGGATGAAGCGAAAGTAAAATTTCGTGGAGGTCCGAACCCACGTACGTTGAAAAGTGCGGGGATGACTTGTGGGTAGCGGTGAAATTCCAATCGAGCTCGGAGATAGCTGGTTCTCCTCGAAATAGCTTTAGG
>NZ_JANGBE010000123.1:0-292 GCF_024462255.1 Flavonifractor sp. DFI.6.63
GGCTATTATGTAGACACAGTAGGAAGGAACAAAAAGCAAATAGCGGAATATATCCGAAACCAATTAGAATTGGACCAGCTGGCGGATCAACTGGGACTTAAGGAGTTCGTGGACCCGTTTACGGGTCGCCAGAACAAATAGGCGCAGCGAAAACCCCTTAAGGGGCAGCCCGTGAAAGAAATGCGGGCGGCAAACCTTTCGGGGCCCCTTAAGGGGCTTCGTCCGTATCATGC
Organism: Flavonifractor sp. DFI.6.63; assembly: GCF_024462255.1. Lineage (NCBI taxonomy): Bacteria > Bacillati > Bacillota > Clostridia > Eubacteriales > Oscillospiraceae > Flavonifractor > Flavonifractor sp. DFI.6.63. The sequence continues at coordinate 234 of NZ_JANGBE010000123.1, forward strand.
CCTTCTAGGGCTTACTCAAGCCTCCGGCTTTGCCGGAGGTTTTGACTCTCCCGTTTCCG
>NZ_JANGBE010000124.1:0-290 GCF_024462255.1 Flavonifractor sp. DFI.6.63
CTCCAATTTCAATCCATGCTCCCCGTGCGGGGAGCGACTCTGCCAGGCGGCGCCGTCAGTGCTGATCTCCAATTTCAATCCATGCTCCCCGGGCGGGGAGCGACCCACGGCGGATGCGGCGGCCCACGGGACATACCTATTTCAATCCATGCTCCCCGTGCGGGGAGCGACCCTGGACGGTCATTGCCGCCCTGATTGCATGGTGATTTCAATCCATGCTCCCCGTGCGGGAGCGACGGCGCATCAAATGCGGAGGAATTTTCTCCGGTATGATTTCAATCCATGCTCCC
>NZ_JANGBE010000125.1:0-290 GCF_024462255.1 Flavonifractor sp. DFI.6.63
TGAATGAATTAGAAGAAAATATTATTATTAAAGGGGTTTTATTGGAAGCTATTTCGATAGACTTTTCGGAAGAACTCTCTAATAATAAAGAGGTTTCTGTATCTCCACGTTTCAAACGAAAAATGATGGCAATGATGAATAACCCCAATAAATGGGCAGAGCGGCACAAGAGAGATTATAGGAGGCGATTTGTAAAGGTAGTAGCAACAATAGTCTTGACGTGTTCTTTGCACTTTGTAGTTTTGACGGTAGCAAGTCCACGGTCAGAGCCGCTGTAATTGACTGGGTTG
>NZ_JANGBE010000126.1:0-289 GCF_024462255.1 Flavonifractor sp. DFI.6.63
TTACCTGGTGTCTCCGCATAGATCTCTCTAATTTTGACCAGAAGAAGCTTCCAAGGTTTTGTTCCCGTGATCCGACGTACGCTGCGGTAGTAACAGGATTCGCTCACATGCAGAACTCGACACATGGAGTGAACCGTATGTTCATTGTGCCGCAGCGTGATGTACTCATACAGCAGTTCAGGCTTCACTTCTTCCGTTCTTTTGCGAAAAAACCAAGGGCGTCCTTGAGAATTTCATTTGCTTTACTTAGTTCCGCATTTTCACGCATAAGTCTCAGCTCATTCTCAGA
>NZ_JANGBE010000127.1:0-288 GCF_024462255.1 Flavonifractor sp. DFI.6.63
GTTTAAAGGCAGTATCTTTGACTAGCTCAGCATCATAACTTTTCTCTTTGTCCTCCGCCTGCACGTACATGGCAAGAGCCAAACCAGCAAGGTCACTTGAATCCTTGATTGTACTCCTAATAAGTTGCAAAAGATCATCATTTTGGCTATCTATCATATCATAATACTTATATGTCTTATCCTTATCAGTATCTTCCATCTCATAAAATACTTCACTATCATAACCACATACTGGACATACTCCCGGTATCTCATCACCTATGTGTATATATCCGCACTCTTTACACT
>NZ_JANGBE010000128.1:0-288 GCF_024462255.1 Flavonifractor sp. DFI.6.63
ATCAATGCGTCGATCCGAGTCACACTGACGGTGATGTGGGGGACGCAAGCCGTCTCCCCTTCTTCCCCCACCACCTTGACGCCGTAGCTTTCACAGGCGAAGCCGTCGCCCAATTCCAATTGGTCCACCAGGATATAATACGCGAAGGTATGGTTTGCTCCCGCCTCATCCTCCGTACGGCAGGTATCGACAAGCAGTTCCCTCATTTTGTGTACCTCCTCCCAGCGCCTCGGTTCGTAACTACATTATATAGTAATTTCCAGAATTTGCAAATTGAATTCTATCGCA
>NZ_JANGBE010000129.1:0-287 GCF_024462255.1 Flavonifractor sp. DFI.6.63
TGTTTGTTAGCTCCATCGAAAAAACGTCTTGTAAATTAGAGGCTGGGTCGGTACTGATTAGCAGCACCCGCTTTCCGCTATCTGCCAGCGATACAGCGGTGGCGCAGGCAACGCTGGTTTTTCCCACACCGCCCTTGCCGGTATAAAAAAGGTATTTTGTAAGTTTGATAGTAAGTGGATCGAATAAATTCACTTTAGCAGCAACCTCCTTTGCAGCAGCAGCCCTCATTTCCCTGCGCCTTTTCAACTGGTTTTCCCAACAGACCGGCGGACAGGCCTAACCACTC
>NZ_JANGBE010000013.1:0-89881 GCF_024462255.1 Flavonifractor sp. DFI.6.63
GGCCCGGAGCAGCTTGCTCCGGGCCGCCGGTTTATTTTAAGGCATCACCGCACAATTCCCCACGCACGTTTTGGCGGCCAATTTGCCCCACAAATGCGTTGCAAAGCCTTGCAATACAAAAAGTATTCCTGCGGTTTTGCGCCTTTTTGCGGCACAAATTTTCGCGCCAATCCGCACGCGTTGAATGATGCGGTAATGCCTTAAATTTGCAGAGGCGGGAACTTTTTGTCCTGTCCGCCCGTCAAAGACAGCACAACCCAATCAGAAAGGAACCGATCTCTATGAGCCTGAACCGACGCCTGCTCGTCCTGGCCCTGGCCGGGACCCTCAGTCTGGGCCTGCTGTCCGCCTGCGGCGGCGGGAATACGCCCGCACCCGAGACCACGCCTTCCGCAATACCGTCTCCCCAGGCCACCGCTGCTCCCACCGCTTCCCCCGACCTGCCGGAGGAGTCCCCGGAGGAACCCCCGATCCCGGAGGAGACCGGTGCTCCGGAGCTTCCTCCGCCTTCCGACGCGCCCGCCGCCACCGCAAAGCCGCAAGCCACCCCCGTTCCCACGCAAAAGCCGGGGGGCGCCGTCACGCCCGCTCCCACGCCGGAGAGCACGCCGTCCGCCTCCCCCGTCGCGTCCACCTGGAACGACATCGCCAAGCTGGATCTGCCCTCCCTGATGGATGTGGACGCCGACACCCTCTCCGCTCTCTACGGGATCGACGCGGCCGATTTGGAGGAATACATCTGCAAGATGCCCATGATGAGCGTTCAGGCCACTGAATTTTTTATTGCCAAGGTGAAGGACGGCAAGCTGGATGCGGTAAAATCCGCGCTGGAGCAGCGCCAGAAGGATCTGGAGGAGCAGTGGTCCCAGTATCTGCCCGCCCAGCTGGAGCTGGTGCAGAACTACAAGCTGGTATCCAACGGCAATTACATCCTGTTCGCCGTCAGCGAATCGGCGCCCGACGCGGTATCGGCCTTCAATACCTATACAAAATAGTCTTTTCCGGTTATAATGGAACGGAACCGCCCGGCAGGGCTCCCCTGCCGGGCGGTATTCGGAATGACGCAAAAAAGAAGGTGACCTTTTGGTCTTTTCCAGTCCGTATTTTCTCTTCCTGTACCTGCCCATCGTGCTGCTGGTCTACTACCTCACGCCGCTGAAGGCCCGCAACGCGGTGCTGCTGGTCTTCAACCTGATCTTTTACGCCTGGGGCGAGCCGGTGTATATCCTCATCATGTTTGCCTCCATTGCCATTGACTACACCCACGGCATGCTGGTGGAACGCTGCAAGCGGCGCGGCAATGACCGGGCGGCCCGCCGGGCGGTGGCCTCGTCCGTGATTTTCAACCTGGCGCTGCTGTTCTTTTTCAAATACTGGGACTTTGTGGCCGGGAGCCTGGCCGCCATCGGGCTGCCCTTCATGCCCCGGCTGGGTCTGAGCCTGCCCATCGGCATCTCCTTCTACACCTTCCAGACCATGAGCTATACCATCGACGTGTACCGCGGCGACGCCGGGGTACAGAAAAATCTCATCAACTTCGGTACGTTCGTCACCCTGTTTCCACAGCTCATCGCGGGCCCCATTATCAAATACAAGGACCTGGGGGATCAGATCGACCACCGTCCCCATTCTCCGGAACAGTTCGCCTCCGGCGTGCAGGTCTTTGTGGTGGGCCTGGCCAAAAAGGTCCTGCTGGCCAACAATCTGGGACTGCTGTGGGATGCCTATAAGGCCCTGCCTGCGGCAGAGCTCACCACCGCCGGGGCCTGGCTGGGCGTGGCGGCCTTTACGTTTCAGCTCTACTTTGACTTCTCCGGCTATTCCGATATGGCCGTGGGCCTGGGCCGGATGCTGGGCTTTGAGTTCATGCGCAACTTCAACTATCCCTATATCTCCCGTTCCATCACCGAGTTCTGGCGGCGGTGGCACATCTCCCTGGGCACCTGGTTCCGGGAATATCTGTATATCCCTCTGGGCGGCAACCGGGTCTCCACACCCCGGCTGTTTTTCAACCTGTTGGTGGTATGGGCCGCCACGGGCATCTGGCACGGGGCCAGTTGGAATTTCCTGCTCTGGGGGCTTTATTTTGCGGCTCTGCTGATTTTGGAGAAGGCCTTCCTGCTCAAGCTGCTGGACAAGCTGCCAGCCCTGCTGCGGCATCTGTATACCCTGTTTCTGGTGGCGGTGAGCTGGGCCATCTTTGCCGTGGAGGACTTCTCCCAGCTGGGCGCTTACCTGAAGGCCATGTTCGGTCTGGCCGGGGGCGGACTGACGGATGCGGCGGCATGGTATTACTTCCGCTCCTTCCTGCCTGTACTGCTGATTTCCGCCGTAGCCTCCACCCCCCTGGCCGCCCGGCTTTGGAGACGTCTGCCGGAGCGGTCCATGCGTCTTTTGCTGCCCGTGCTCCTGCTGGCGGGACTGGTCTTTTCCACCGCCTATCTGGTGGACGCCACGTATAACCCATTTTTATACTTTCGCTTCTGACGCCGCCCGGCCGCCGGCGCGGCCTGCATGATCCGCCGGCCTTCCGCCCGCGGCAAAAAATTGTTTTCCGTCTAAGGAGGTCCCCATGACGAAACGCTACTGCATTTTCATCACCGCGCTGTTCTGCGCGTTCCTGGGCCTGTTTCTGGCCGCCAATGCGCTTTCCCCCGACCGCGACTTTTCTCAGCTGGAGAACCGCGCCCTGCAGCAGCTGCCCGCGCCCTCGGTCAAGACGCTGGTCAGCGGAGCATTCATGTCCGACTTTGAGACCTATGTCAACGACCAGTTTGTCCTCCGGGACGGCTGGATCGCCCTGAAGTCCGCCACCGAACTGGCCCTGGGCAAACAGGAGAACAATGGCGTCTACTTCGGCAAGCAGGGTACCCTGATCACCCACTTTCAGGCGCCCGACGCCGGGAAGGTGACGAATAATCTGAGTTATGTTAATAAGTTTGTGGAAAATGTGGATATCCCGGTGTATTTCTCGCTGATCCCCACACAGGCCTGCATCTGGGCCGACCGCCTGCCCGAGGGCGCGCCCAACGCCAGCCAGACCGACCTGCTGACCCAGGCGCAGGCGGCCACCCAGGCAAACTGGTATGATACCTACCCTTCCCTCTGGGCCCACAGGGACGAGGATATCTTCTACCGTACCGATCACCATTGGACCAGCCTGGGCGCCTATTACGGCTATACCGCCCTGGCGGACGCCATGGGCCTGGAGCCGGTGCCCCTTTCGGAGTACGCCAAGACGACGGTGAGCACCGCCTTCTACGGCACGGTGTTTTCCTCCTCCGGCGTGCGCTGGGTGCGCCCGGACGTGATCGACACCTATGTGCCCGACGACGGGATCACCGTCACCTCCTACACCTACGATAAAAACGGCAATCCGGTGGAGGAGCCCCGGCAGCTGTACGACAAATCCTTCCTCGCCGTGAAGGACAAGTATGCCATGTTCCTGGGCGGGCAGCAGTCCCTGGGGGTCATCCGCACCGGCCGGGAGGGCCCCAAGCTGCTGCTGATCCGGGATTCCTACACCGACTCTCTGGCCCCCTTCCTCACCGCCCATTATTCCGAGATCCACCTCATCGACCTGCGCTACTACAAGCTCTCCGTCGCCGACTATATCAAGCAAAACGGAATCGACGCTGCGGTGGTGCTCTACAGCGTGCCCAACTTTGTCACCGATTCCAACCTGGTCTGGCTGGGCCGGTGACTGAAGCGTGAGCACACCCCTGCTGACCCGGCATGGCTTCGCCATGCCGGGTTTTCCCATACGCACGACAGGATTCCCGTGCATCTTTTCCGTGGGAAGGCATATACTGATATGTACATCACTCACGAAGGAGGTTAGGCAGATGCAGGAGCACGAGGAACATACGCCGTCCAGGCCTGACGCCGCTCCCAGGGAGGACGTGGACGATCTCATTTTCCGCGCCGACCCGGACTGGCTTGCCAGTGACCGTTGAAAACCGCCCGCCTTCGGGCGGTTTTTTGGCGTCCGGAAGCCGTTTGCCCTTTACATTACCGGCTTCTTTGGATATAATATGAGGGCTATTTTATGGAAATGAGAGTGTATGTGATGCTGCAGTTTGACGAATACAAAGTAAAGCTGAACAACCTGCGCCCCGAACTGGAGGATCTGGACCAGGCCCTGGGGCTGGAGGCCGCCCAGCGGGAGGCGGAGATGCTGGAATCGGAGAGCGCCTCCGACGGCTTTTGGGACAACCTGGAGAAGGCCCAGAAGGTACAGCAGCGGGTCAAGCAGCTGCGCAACAAAATCGAAGGCCAGCAGAAGCGCAAGACTCAGTGGGATGATCTGATGACCCTGTGCGAGCTTGGCAACGAGGCCGAGGATGAGAGTCTGGTGCCCGAGGTGGAGGAAGGCTTTGCCGCCCTCGTGGCCGCCGTGGAGGACGCCAAGCTGTCCACCCTGCTCACCGGCGAATATGATAATTCCAACGCCATTTTGACGTTCCACGCCGGCGCCGGAGGCACCGAGGCCCAGGATTGGGCCCAGATGCTTTACCGCATGTACACCCGCTGGGCCGAGCGCCACGGCTACAACTACCAGGTCATCGACTATCTGGACGGCGACGAGGCGGGCATCAAAAGCGCCACCATTCTGATCGAGGGGGAAAACGCCTACGGCCACCTGAAGAGCGAGCACGGCGTGCACCGCCTGGTGCGGGTCTCCCCCTTTGACGCCAACGCCCGCCGGCAGACCTCTTTCGCCGCGCTGGAGGTCATGCCCGAGATCCCCGACGACGTGGAGGTGGATATCCGTCCCGAGGACATCGAGATGCAGGTCTTCCGCTCCTCCGGCGCGGGCGGCCAGCACATCAACAAGACCTCCTCCGCCGTGCGGCTGATCCACAAGCCCACCGGCATCGTGGTCTCCTCCCAGCAGGAGCGGTCCCAGTTCCAAAACCGGGACACCTGTATGAAGATGCTGCGCTCCAAGCTGGTGGAGCTGCAGATGCAGGCCCATGCGGAAAAGATCTCCGACCTGAAGGGCGTGCAGATGAAGATCGAATGGGGCAGCCAGATCCGTTCCTATGTATTTATGCCCTACCAGCTGGTCAAAGATACCCGCACCGGATATGAGACCAGCAATGTGGGCGGCGTGATGGACGGCGATCTGGACGGCTTTATCAACGCCTACCTGAAGGCTGAGGCCACTGGGAACTGGCTGGAAAAGTAAGCGTCCCGCACCCGAACCAATGGGCGGCCGGACTTGTGAGCGCCCGTTGCCCGGTATATCGGATCCGGACGGCAGCGGCCTTCCAACTGCAACGGGGCCCGCAGCGTATGCTGCGGGCCCCGTTGTTCTTTTTCTAAATCGTACGCAGAAAGTCGGAAATAAAGTTAAGGGCGGCCCCGGCGGCGATGGCCTCCTGCTTGTAGCAGCACACCCGCAGGTAATCCGGACGGTCCCCGAAAATATTATACTGGTCAATCCGCCGCTTGAGCTCCTCCAGATAATCCCCAATGTACGCGCCCACATACCCCCCCAATATGATGGGACAATCGAAGAGCATATACAGATTGGCGATGGTGACCGCCAGGTGATCCAGATACGTGTCCCACCGCGCCCCGGCCTCCGGCGCGCCCCGGTTCAGCAGGGCAAAAAAGGCGGCCAGGTCCCCATCGGTCAGGGAGGACAGCACGGTGGCCGCGCAGTAGGTGTCCACACATCCCTTTTTACCGCAGTAGCAGGGCTTTCCATCGGGTACGATGGTCAGGTGTCCGATCTCCCCGCTGTGCAGGTGTTCTCCGGAGTAGATCTGATTGTTGATGACCACCGAGCCGCCGATGTTGTTGCTGAGCATCACGTAAAAAGCGTTGGAGAGGTTCCGGTTGATCCAAAGTTCGGCAAAGCCCGCGGCATTGGCATCGTTGAACAGAGCGGTGGGATAGGGAATATACCGGGCAAACTCCGCCCCGGTCACTCCGGTGATCTCCAGGATCTTTCCGTAAAAAACACTCTGGTTGTCCCCGGCGATAAGCGCAGGCAGACCGATCCCCACCCCCTGGATATGCTCTGCCCGCAGTCCGGCCTCCTGGATGATCTGCTCTACTACCGCCCCCAAACGGCGGTAGTAGGCGTCCGTGCGCTCGAATCGGCACCGCAGGCGGACGCTGGCAGTGATGGTCCCCCGCAGATCTACCGCCACGGCGGTGATGTGGTTGCGGGTGATATCCAGGCCGATGGCCGTGCGGGCGCCGGCGACCACGTCGAAGGTCTTTGCCCGCCGCCCGCCGGTATTACTCAAAAAGCCGACCTCTTCCACCAGTCCCTCCTCCTGCAGCTGGGCGATATTCTGGGTCACAGTGGGCAGGCACAGGTGCAGCCGTCCCACAATGGCCTGCTTGGACAGCGCGCCCTCGCCGTGGAGGAGGTTATAAATATTGGTGCGGTTGGCCTGCTTGATTCCCATATTGGCGGTAATCTTCTGCTCCATATTCCCTCAGCTCTCAAACGTTAATTTTTTCACATTCTATCCGTTAAAAAAAGGAAAGCCATATCATCCAAAGCCTTCCCGTCCATGGCCCTGCCCGCTTATTAAAAACCATTTTCTAAAACCATCTCATTATATCTATATCACACTTAAGCTGGTTGTGCAAGGAAAAAAATTCCGAATTGGATTGCTCAATGTATACAATTTTGAAAAATCAAATTTGACACTTTAGCCAAATCAGTTTCTTTTTTCATCTTGTCTCTTGACAAATTTACAGTCCACTCCTAATATGTAATCAGTTTATTAAATCAGATTACAAAAAGTGTTTTGATAATTAAGATAGCCGAAAGTGAAGCACAGGAGGGATCGCGTTGAAATTTTACATTCTGGACAACGGCTGGGAGACCCTGGACAAATCGTTTTTTATCGCCGGAGCCAACTCGGCCACCGCCTCCAACCGCAACCCTGAAACCGAGTGGATCAACATCCCCATCCAGGCCTATCTCATCGAGCACGAGGACGGCTGGATCCTCTTCGACACCGGCTGCGACCCGGATTGGGAGCGCAACTGGCCCGCCTTTATCCCCGAGCAGTCCCCCTATTATGTCACGGAGGAGCAATTGCTTCTCAATCGCCTGGCCCAGCTGGGCGTCGCCCCGGAGGATATCAGGTATGTGGTCATCTCCCACCTGCATGTGGATCACGCCGGCAACCTCCACCACTTTAAAAACGCCCAGGTGATCGTCAGTGAGGAGGAGTTTACCGCCACGCTGAAGGCCTTTGTCACCGGCCGGGGCCTGGACGTTCACGTCCCTTCCGACATCCGGCACTTCATCGACGCCCAGCTCAACTGGCGCCTGCTGCGCCCGGACGAGCGGGAAGTGGAACTGGTCCCCGGCGTCACCCTGCTGAATCTGGGCTCCGGCCACTCCTTCGGCATGGTGGCCATGAAGGTGGAGCTGGAGCACACCGGCCCTCTGCTAGTGGTGGCCGACGCCATCTATTTTGAGGAAAATGTGAAGCCGGAGATCCAGGTGCCCGGCATTCTGTACGACTCGCTCGGCTTCCGCCGCTCCGCCCAGTATCTGCTGGACTACGCCAAGCGCACCGGTGCCAAGATCCTGTACGGCCACGATATGGCCCAATTTGAAACGCTGATCAAATCCCACCAGGGGTACTACGACTAAGGATGGATATGACAGGATCTCCTGCCGTATATAAAAACAGAAAGAGGGTATTTGATGTGAAAAAACTGCTTTCTCTCGCGCTTGCCGCCGCGCTTGCCGTCACCTGCCTGTCCGGCTGTTCCGGCAGCGGCGGGACCGCCCCCAGCACGGGTGCGCCCCAGACCAGTACGCCTGAGAGCGGCGCCCCCGAGACCCCTGCCGCCAACAGCGATCTGGTGGTGGACCTCTCCGACATCTCCGTCGGCGCCTGCGTCATGTCTCTGCGCCACGAGTTTATGGCAAACCTGGTGGTGGGCTACAAGGAATTCATGGCACAGACCAACTGCAATGTGATCATCACCGACGGCGGCAACATGGAACCGGAAAAGCAGGTCACCAACGTGGAGAACTACATCGCCCAGAACGTGGACGGCATCCTGTGCCAATGCATCTCCGTGGAGACGATGAAGGACACCCTGAAGCACGCCATGGACGCCGGCATCCCGGTGGGTATCTATCCCTACGACACCAGCGTGGGCGCGACCACCTACTTTGGCTACAACGAGTATGACTGGGGCTACAGCCTGGGCGAGAACGCCGCCGACTGGATCAACAGCAAGCTGGACGGCTCCGCCAAAATCCTCAACGTGATCACCACGCTGGAGGAGGCCGCCGTACAGCGCAGCCAGGGCTGGCAGGACGCCATCAAGGCCCTGTGCGACGAGAGCAAGCTGGAGTGGGTCACCGTGGAAGCCACAAGCTCCGAGGACGCCATGGCCACTACCGAGTCCGCCCTTCAGGCCAATCCGGACGTGGACATGGTGCTGGTGTACAACGACGAAATGGGCATCGGGGCCTACCAGGCCATCGTCCAGTCCGGGCTGGACACCACCAACATGTACCTGGGCTCCTGCGACGGCACCGACACCGTGCTGGACTATGTGCAGGAGGATACCGTCTACCGCTGCACGGTGGGCAACGACCGCTTTGTGTCCGAGATCGGCTTCTACTGGGTGGAGAACATGGTGAAGATCGCTCTGGGCATGGACTATGACGATCCCTTCCCCATCACCACCATTGCCATCACCAAGGACAACGTGGACGACTATCGCTCCCGTGAGCCCGAGTACGTCATCTCCCAGGACCTCATCGATTTCGTCAACAACATGTAAGAAAAACCTGCGCTCCCTTCTTCCGGACGCCCGCTCGTCATCGGGCGGGCGTCCGGAAGCTGCCTTTCCGGCAGTCGGGAGCACCGGAAAGGTGACACTATGGAGAAAAAGATCATTCTCTCAGCGCAGGGCCTGACCAAGAGCTATGGCCCCATTACCGTGCTGGATCATGTCAGCGTCGATTTTCGGGAAGGGGAGATCCACGCCCTGATCGGAGAAAACGGCGCGGGCAAATCCACCTTGTGCAAAATTCTCTCCGGCGCTATCACACCGGAGAGCGGCAGCATCGTCACCGGCGGCCAGACCTACCCCAGCCTGACCCCCATTAAGGCCAAGGCAGCGGGAATCGGCATGGTGTATCAGGAGTTCAATCTGGTGCCGGAGCTGTCCATCTGGGAAAACCTGTTTGTCGGCAAGGAGATCCGCCGCGGTCCCCTGATCGACTCCAAGGCCATGCTTCAGCGCAGCCGTGCGGTCTTTGCGGACATGGGCGTCAACATCGACTGTCAGGCCAAGATCAAGGATATCTCGGTGGCCTACTGCCAGCTGGTGGAGATCGCCAAGGCCCTTCTGGAAGAGAGCAAACTGCTCATCCTGGACGAGCCCACCGCGCCGCTGACCAACGCAGAGATCGACATCCTGTTCCGGGTGCTCGCCAAACTGAAGGCGGACGGCATCTCCATGATCTACATCTCCCACCGGCTGGAAGAAGTCTTCCGCATGTGCGACAAGATCACGGTCCTGCGGGATGGGCAGTTCATTCGTACCATGGATGTGGCCGACACCAGCAAGGAAGAGCTCATCCACCTGATGATCGGCCGCGAGCTGTCGCAGGAGTTTCCTCCCCGTCCGGGCCGCTTCGACTATGCCGGGGCCAACACCGTTTTAAAGGTGGAACACCTGACCAACCGGAAGCTCAAGGACGTCTCTTTTGAATTAAAAGAGGGGGAGATCCTGGGTATTGCGGGCCTGGTGGGCGCAGGCCGCACCGAGACCGTGCGCGCCATTTTCGGCGCGGACAAGCTGGACAAGGGGACCATCTCCATCCGCGGCAGGCCGGTCGCCATCAAAAACCCCTCTCAGGCCATCAAAAACGGCATCGGACTCATTCCAGAGGACCGCAAACGGGAGGGCCTCATGCTCATCCTGCCCATCAGCATCAATATGTCCATTGTGGTCATCCAAAGGCTGTGCCGCGGCCTGATGATCTCCAGCCGCAAGGAGAAGGAGCTGCTTCAATCCAAGGTCAAGCTGCTGTCCGTCAAGCTGCCCTCCCTGGACAAGCCGGTCTCCAGCCTTTCCGGCGGCAATCAGCAGAAGATCGTCCTGGCCAAGTGGCTGTCCACCAACGCGGACATTCTCATCTTTGACGAGCCCACCCGCGGTATCGACGTGGGCGCCAAGCGCGAAATCTACGACTTTCTGTTTGCCCTGAAGTCCAAGGGGAAAAGCATGATCGTCATCTCGTCCGAGATGTCCGAGATCCTGAATCTGAGCGACCGCATCCTGGTGATGCATGAGGGCGCGCTGAAGGGCGAGCTTTTCTATCAGGACGCTACTCAGGACAAAATACTCAGCCTTGCCTCCGGCCTGGCGTGATGGAGATGAGGAGATAACCATGAATACAAAAGGAACCGCGGGAAAGCTGATTTCCTTCTACAATAAATTCGGCATTATTTTTATCCTGATCCTGGAGCTTATTATTTTCTCGGTGGCCAACTCCAACTTCTTTACCCCCAACAACCTCTTTCTGGTGGGCCGTCAGGTCTCCTTCTACGGCATTGCCGGCGTTGGGATGACCATGGTGCTGCTGGTGGGCGAGATCGACATCTCCGTGGGCTCCATCCTGGCCTTTACCGGCTGCCTTTCCGCCACGCTGATGACCCAGATGGGCCTGTCCATCCCGGTGGCCTTCCTGCTCACGCTGCTGCTGTGCTGTGTGTTCGGCCTGGTCTCCGGCACGCTGACCGCCGTGCTCAAGATCCCCTCCCTCATTGGCACGCTGGCCATGCAGACGATTATCAAGGGATTTACTTACCTGATGACCGGCGGCAGCTCGGTCACCGGATTGTCCGACCGCTTCAAGCACCTGGGCCAGGGGTTCCTCTTCGGCGTGATCCCCATTCCCCTCATCGTCATGGTGGTCATGTTCGCCCTGGGCTTTCTGCTTCTCAACCGCACCTTTCTGGGCCGGCGGATCTATGCCGTGGGCGGCAATCAGGAAGCCGCCCGTCTTTCCGGCATCAAGACCCGTGCCGTCGTGGTGGGTACCTTTGTGGTCTCTGCCGTCACCGCAGGCATCGCCGGCGTTCTGATGGCCGCCCGTCTGGGGACCGGCCAGCCCTCCACCGGCTCCGACTTCGCCATGGACGTGCTCACCGCCACCGTCCTGGGCGGCGTCACCCTCCAGGGCGGCAAGGGCTTCGTACTGAATGTGTTTATCGGCTCCTTTATCATCGGCATTCTCTCCAATGGCCTGACCATGTGCAACGTGCCCGAGTACTGGCAGTGGATCATTAAGGGCCTGGTCTTCCTCTTTGCCGTGGCCATGAGCAACCTGGAAGCCCTGATGAGCAAGAAGTAAGGAGGCTGCGTATATGGGTATCATCGAAAAGCTGCGGCTGGACGGGAAGACGGCGTTTGTCACCGGTGGCGCCCGCGGGATCGGCAAGAGCGTGGCCACGGCCTTCTGCGAGGCCGGAGCAGACGTGGCCATTGTAGACATCGACCTGGACGAGGCGGAGAAAACCGCTGCCGCCCTGGCCGCCGGCACCGGCGCACGCACCCTGGCCGTCCGGGCGGACGTGACCGATCCGGCGGATGTGGACGCCATGATGGCCTCCATCCTGGCCCGCTACGGCAAGCTGGACGTGGCCTTCTGCAACGCGGGCATCTGCCGGAACATCCCCGCCGAGGAGATGAGCTATGAGCAGTGGCGCAGCGTTGTGGACGTCAACCTGACGGGCGTTTTCCTCACCGCCCAGGCGGCGGGGCGGCAGATGCTCCGGCAGGGGGGCGGTTCCATCATCAACACCGCCTCCATGTCGGCCCATATCGTCAATGTCCCACAGCCTCAGTGCTCTTACAACGCCTCTAAGGCCGGGGTCATTCAGCTCACCAAGTCCCTGGCGGTGGAATGGGCCGCCCGCAATGTACGGGTCAACTGCATCAGTCCCGGTTATATCGGCACCGAGCTTACCCTAAACTCCCCCACGCTCGTCCCCCTCATTGAGCAGTGGAACGCCGTGGCGCCCCTGCACCGCATGGGAAAGCCCGAGGAGCTGCAGGCCATCTGCGTATATCTGGCGGGGGACTCCAGCGCCTTTACCACCGGCGCTGATTTCGTCATCGACGGCGCCTTTACTTGTATCTGAGTGAAAATTTTGCTGTGAAAGGTAGTAGACTAGTTATGGAAGCAAAGGGAACTCTGCCCAAAACCATGAAGGCTCTTGTGGCCTACAGCGCCACCGACTACCGTCTGGAGACGGACTATCCCGTCCCCGCCTGCGGCCCCGACGATCTGTTGATCCGGACCGAGGGCTGCGGCATCTGTGCCGGCGACCTGAAGTGTCAGCATGGAGCGGCCATGTTCTGGGGGGACGACACCCAGCCCGCATGGGTCAAGCCCCCCTTCATTCCCGGCCATGAGTTCATCGGCAAAGTGGTCTGGGCCGGGGAGAACGTCAGCGGCTACGCCCTGGGCGAGCGCATCGCGGTGGATCAAATCGCTCCCTGCGGTGCGTGCCGCTTCTGCAAAGACGGACATTACTGGATGTGCCAGCCGCACGAGATCTACGGCTTCTTCCACGATTTCTGCGGCGGCATGGCAGAGTATGTGCGCATTCCCACCGGTCGCTCCGTCATCCACCGGGTCCCCCAGGACATGCCTTTGGAAGACGCCCTGCTCATCGAGCCCTATGCCTGCTCCAAGCACTGTGTGGACCGGGCGGACATCGGCTGCGAGGATGTGGTGGTGCTCTCGGGTGCCGGCACCCTGGGACTCGGCATGGTGACCTACGCCAAACTGCGCAGCCCCAAAAAGCTCATCGTTCTGGATATGCTGGACGAGCGGCTGGAAAAGGCGCGGGAATTTGGCGCCGACCTGGTATGGAACCCGGGTAAAATGGACGTGGTCGCCGCCATTCAGGAGATCACCGACGGCTATGGGTGCGATATCTATATCGAGGCCACCGGGCATCCCTCCTCCGTGGTGCAGGGCATGCAGATGATCCGCAAGCTGGGCCGCTTTGTGGAGTTTTCCGTTTTCGGCGCGCCTACCCAGTTGGACTGGTCGATCATCGGAGACCGGAAGGAGCTGGACGTGCTGGGTTCCCACCTCTCCCCCTACTGCTTCCCCTACGTCATCGACCACATTGCCGACGGAACGCTGAAGACCCGCGGCGTGGTCAGCAGCGTCTTTTCCCTGGACGACTGGAAGACCGCTTTTGACCGCGCCTCCGGCCAATACGGCGACTTCAAGGTCGCCTTCCGCTTCTGAATCGGGAGGGCATGATGAAATACCTTATCGGTACCGACATCGGTACCTCGGGCACCAAATCCATTCTTATGGATACGCAGGGCCGGCTCATCGCCCAGGATCTCCAGGAATACGACGTGCTCACCCCCCAGCCGCTTTGGGCCGAGCAGTGGCCGGATGTGTGGCTGGACGCTGCAAAGCGCTCCATCCGCAATACGGTGCAGAAATCCGGAGTATCCCCTGCCGACGTGGCCGGTATCTGCATCAGCGGACTCTACGGCGGCTCCGGCATCCCGCTGGACGAGCAGATGGAACCCGTACGCCCCTGCCTGATCTGGATGGATCGCCGGGCCGCGGTTCAGCAGCGCTGGGTGGAAGAACACATCGATCCGGAAAAACTGCAGCGTATCACCCACAACGGCACCGACCCCTATTACGGTTATCTGAAGATCCTCTGGATAAGGGACAACGAACCGGACAACTGGCGCCGTACCCGTCTCTTTCTCCCTCCCAACAACTATGTCATCTATCGGCTTACCGGGCAGGTGGCGATCGACTACTCTGCCGCAGGCAATATCGGCGGTATCTTCGATATGAATGCACACGGCTGGTCGTACGAGCTGATGGATGACATGGGGATCCCCCGCACGATGATGCCCCCGCGCATCGTAGAGTCCCGGGACATCGTGGGCGGCCTCACCGCCCAGGCCGGGCTGGAGCTGGGCTTGAATGAGGGAACCCCTGTGTGCGCCGGCGGCGTGGACTGCGGCGTGGCCTCCTTTGGTCTGGGCGTCTTTGAGCCCGGCGAGTATGTGGCCGCCATCGGCACCTCGATGTGCGCCGCTCTGATCCATGACCGCCCCATCCGGGCTCAGGGGCTCATCGAGTGGCCCTATGTCATCAACTCCAAGGCGCTGTCCTACTCCTTCGGCGGCGGCGCCACCGCCGGCGCTGTGGTCAAGTGGTTCCGCGATACCTTTGCCCAGCGCGAGAAGGCGGAAGAAGACGCCGGCGGAGCGAACGCCTACGCCGTCCTGGACGAGCAGGCGGCCAGCATCCCTCCCGGCTCCGGCGGCCTTATCGTACTGCCCCATTTTATGGGAGAGCGCAGCCCCGTCTGGAATACGGATGCCAAGGGCGTTATCTTCGGCCTCTCTCTGGCCCACACCAAAGCCCATATTTACCGGGCTTTTCTGGAAGCGGTGGCCTACTCCCTGCGCCACACCATGGAGTCCACCGGCGAGGACCTGGGCGAATATATCCTGTTGGCGGGCGGCGTCAGCAAGTCTCCCCTGTGGCGTCAGATCTTCGCGGACGTGACCGGCCACGCGGTGGTCTGCCCGATCCACGATGTCGAGGCCAACCTGGGCGATGTGATGCTGGCAGGCTTGGGTACCGGCACGCTCACTCTGGAGGATATCAGGAGCTGGCAGGTGCTGGATGAGAAGGTACGGCCCGACCCGGAAGCCCACGCCAAATACAATGACTACTACAAGCTCTATCACGCGGTCTACCGCGACCTGGAACAGGACATGGCGGCCATATCCAAACTGTCCTGAGCAGCGCCTCCCGTCCAAGGCCGGGGCTCCGATGGGACCCCATCCCGGCTTTTCCCCAACGGCACCGCAAGCCGCGCTGAACCGTTTTCTCCGCATCCTGCACCCCGCCGCCATTGACGCAGCAGAATTCCTTTCATCGCTGCAGTTCTGCGGGGGAGACTCCGGCTGTTTCTCCTCTCGCTTCGCACCGGATTGCAAACCCGCTTGCTGCTGATCCGCAGAGCGGCGCCCCTGTTTTCCAAAGCCATCCAGCAAAGTCATAACTACCAGCTAAAGTGGTAGCTTGAGTAGGCCCTTATAGGGCCTGTTCACAAAAGCATGCGGACGAAACGCCCTGAAAAAAGCCTTTTCCCGCTGTCAAATTAGGAAAAATGTCCGCTGGGTGCCGATCCTCCCTGCCTCTTTATCCCTTTATCGGGGTGGCGGGTTCCAATCGTTTTTCTTTATACCGCCCGTTAAGGTTTCCCCCATAAAACAGCAAACCGGCGGCAGGCCACATGGTCGTTTTCCATGTGCCCTGCCGCCGGTTTTCCGCTCTATCCGCAATAGGCGGCTGTCCTCTGCCGCTTCGCTAACATGAGCAGAAAAGGGGCGCGTTGGAAACTTTATTCTACAGCGCGCCCCTTTTGATATCATGTCATCGTCAACGATTTACTTTTTGGCAGAGATCTCAGTCTTCGTGAGCTCGGAGAAGTTACGCACGACAAGAGGCTGATCCAAAACGCCGGAGAGGATATCTTCCTTAACCATCTTGAGATAGGAGATACCAATAATCACGATGATAAAAGCGATGGGGATGGACAGCACCAGGGTAGCAGTCTGCAGGGTAGCCAGAGGCGCATCCAAAATGATAAAGCCAATAGGGATCAGGGACAGGCCAAAAGCCCAGATTAGCCGCAGGATAGGCACGGATTCACCGTTCTCCACGCGAATCTGAGAGTTGGCAGCGATGATATAGGAGGCTGAGTCATAGGAATTGGCCGCAAAGACGAAACAGAGCAGGGCCACCAAAATGACAGCAATCTTCCCGAAGGGGAGGGTAAGCAGGATTTCCACAATGGTGTTGGCGGGACCGATCTCGCTGAGGGAGTTGACCACGTCGAAGGCGCCGCTCAACTGGAGGTCCAGGCCATAGTTGCCCAGCACACCAAAGAAAAGGATGCAGCCTGCGCTGCCAAACAGCAGGGAACCGGCTACCATACTCTTGACGGTGCGGCCCTTGGAAATGCGGGCGATAAACATGCCCAGGAAGGGGGCGTAGCCGGCCCACCATGCCCAGTAGAACACAGTCCAGCTTTGGGGAAAGCCGGATAACCCGATGGAGTCGAGCCAAGTGGACATCCGGATAAAATTCTGCGCCATAAGGCCGATAGCTGTGGTGGTGGTATCATAGATAAACTTGGTGTCGCCAACCACGAAGACAAATGCGATCAGCAGCAAAGCCAGCCATACGCCTGAGTCGCTGAGGAACTTGATCCCCTTGTTCAGGCCGGAGTAAGCGCTGAGACCAAACATGGCAACGATGATGAGCAGGATGATGATCTGGAGCATGGGGGTGGCTTCGATTCCAAACAGGGTGCAAATGCATGCTGTAACCAGAGGATTGGCAAGACCCAGGGAGGTGGCCACGGCGCCCACGATGCCGAAGATGAAGAACACGTCGATGACCTTGCCCAGGGGGCCATCCACCTTCTTACCCAGCAGGCCGCGGCAACCCTCACTGCATTTTAGAACATTGCTCTTTCTCACGAACATGATATAGCCAAAGGTACAGGCAGAGACGGCGTAGATGGCCCAGGCAGTGGGCCCCCAGTGGAAGAAGCCATAAGCGGGAGCCATCTCGCCGGCCTGCCAAGTGCCGTATTCAAGGCCTAAGGGAGGCGCCTGGAAATAATAGCCCCACTCGATGAAGCCCCAGTATAGCACGCCGGCACCGACACCGCAGCAAAACAGCATAGCAGCCCAAGAGAATGTCTTGAACTCGGGCTTTTCGCCCTTGTCCCCCAGATGGACCTTGCCATAGCGGCTGACGATGATGTAGATGCAAAAGATGAGGCAGAAGATACCAAACCACATATAAGGTGCGCCCAGATAATCCAAGACCCAGCCGTTCAGTGTGCCGACAACTGCACCACTGGCCTCCGGAAACAGGATGATGGGGAGGGACAGGGCCAGGAGTGCAATCCAAGAGATGATGAGGACTTTCTTGTCAATCAGCTTCAAAGACTCTCTAAAACCTTGCTTTTTCACGTGGAAATCTCTCCTCTCATTTCATTTCTTAGCTCTCTAAGATTTTTGCGATGGCGGTGTGGAGATTTTCGTCAAAGCGGTCCAGCATATCACCATCCTCCAGGAACATAGTGATGATAGCATAGGCCTCCTCGTCGATATGATAGAAGATACCCAAACCGTGAGGCATCACAGGCGGGAAATAGCACCCCTTCATGTCATCGTTGCCGAAGGAGGTGCAGGAAAGCCTGTCCTCGCAAATGCGGGCGAAGCCCTTGCTTCGGAAAAAGGCTGGCTGCTCGGCAAAGCCCAGTTCTTGAGCGTAGTCCTTACAAACCTCACGCACGGCAAACAGGTAACGGTTGACGCCCATTCCCGCCTGTGCCTGCCTGGTACGCTCGTGGTGGGCATCCAACGCCGCCAGCATCAGCCGACGACGTTCTTCCTTTGAGACGGAATCATCCAGCAGGGCTGCAACAAAGGCCTTGGAGGCGTGAGTCACCGGGCGATTGACCTCTGTTCGGCCGCGGAAGAACTTGCGGCAGTCCACTGAGATATAGGTGTTGCGAATGTCGTTCCAGGTCATCTGTTGGGCAGCCTGGAACGCAATGTGCATGAATCCGTCGCCGGAGAGAATCCCATGCTCTCTCAGAACGGTGCGGCTTAAACCGGGGAAGGAGACGACACGGGCATCAAAGGCGCTCATCTTACTTCGGAACCGTGCAAAGCACTGGCGCAGCCGATCTTCAAAGCTATCCAGATGGAATTGCAGTTCGCGATATGCAGCTTGATCGGTTCCAGCTGTGAGGTCCATCTCACCCAGGATCTCACCCACCCGCTTGACCAGATAGACCTCAATGCCGCCGTCGCAGTAGGTATGGTCAACGATCATAGACATAGCGCCATTGACCGCCACGTTGAACTGAGTTCCCTTGCCGTGGAAGCGGTTAAACCACAACGGGTCGCCGCAGGCGGTATAAAGCTTTTGCAGCACAGTCTCGGGGGCACAGGTGTCCAGGTTTACTACGGCTATCGCCTTTTTGATTACTTCATACTCCTCAGCGTTGCCGGGAATGGCCAGCAGCCCGGCCAGCAAGTCGCCGGCCATATCACGCTCCGGTTCGGAAGTGACCGTGTTAAAGTTGACTTCCAGCCCAGGGGTCGCATCGTTCAGGATGGCAGCAACGCTATAGCGCAGGTTGCCGTAAGGGATGGGTTTCCCCTCGGGGGTGATGACCTCGACGGTATAGATGTGGTTCTTGTACAGGACCAGACTATGCCGGGATATCTCATCGGAGATATACATGACATCCTGGCCATGAGCAATGTGGTTGATAGAGGCTAATGCGCCGAAAAGTTCGTCATTAGAATAAGTCTTTGGGCCAATGTTATAAGCGCCGTTGCCCTTCTGGCGGAATACCCGATAGGTCTCCGCCGTGGCAAAGAGGAGGGCGGCAGCTTTTTCGGCCTGGCTCAGGTTGCGGAGGGTCGGATTGTCATAGAGAATGGGTACACTGGTGTAGGGGCAGATGGGGTCGCGGAATCCCAGGTGACCCTTGACCCAGTAGTTATAGATGTAACTGTCATCAGAGCCTTCGGCCAACTCGTCCATCTTACGCTCCAGGCGGGGAAACTGTTCTAATGCTTGGAATGCGTCGACTTCATTTATAGCCTGTGCCAGTTCTTCCTTGGTGACCAGTGGCTCCAGCCAGTTCAAATAGCGCTCCAGGGTGTCGCGCAAGCCGGGGTTTGGGTAGTGAGGGAGTCCTGCATTATTTTTAATGGAAAGGTTGAATTTGATACAGTCCATATTTCCTTCACCTCAGCATCCCATGGGGCAGTGGGGGTATTTCAAGCGGAGCAGTTGTTCCACACGCACATCCTTCTGATAGAGGGTTAGGAAGCTGCTGCCGAAGCCCTCGGTGGCGGTTGGTTCTCCGTTGCAGACGGCCTCCACCTTGTCGACGATGCGCTGCCCCACCCGGGCGGCGGAATCGCTGCCGTCCATAATGCCGGTGGCATCCACATCTACGTCGTCGTTAATCAGATCTTTGTTACCGCTGACCTTGATAACAGGGACCAACTCGTTATCGAAGCCGGCAGCGCCGCTGGTCCACATGACGACCTGGACGCCCAGCGCTGCGAAGTTGGTGCCTGCACCACCGCAGAGGTGGCTGACGTCAGAGAGATAGAAGCCTGGCTTGTCGGGATGGTCGATGCCGCTGTTGCTGATTTGCAGGAAGCCCTGGATAGGAGCACTGCCGGTCTTATGAAGGGCACCGAAAGATTTTTCCTCAATGGTGGTCAAGCCTCCTATGCAGTTCCCGATGCTCATGGACTCCACAGGTGCGCCATCCACGTTCCAGCGCTTCAGTTCATTATCTGAGGCTGCGGCGATATCCGCAGCCACCTCAGGACTGATGGCCCGCCGCTGAATCTGTTCCTCACAGCCCATCAGCTCAATGAGCTCTCCGGCCACGGTAGTGGCGCCCAACTCGTAGAGTATATCTGCGGCCTTGCCCACGCTGGGGTTGGATGCGATACCCGAACTGGTATCGCTACCACCACACTTGATACCCACAAACAGGTCGGCGGCTGTGCCCTCACGCCTGGGAACCTGCTGTGCGTATTCGATCAGCTTTTCAAGTTTCTCTCGGCCCAGGGCGATGGACTTCTTGGTGCCGCCTACCTCGATGCAGTTGATCGATTCTATAGGTTTTCCGCATTTCTTTGCGTGATCGACGAAGTGACTGATGAGGATGCTGCCGCAACCCATGGCCAGCACCAGCACAGCCGCTACATTGGGGTTCGCACATATGCCCACCATTTGGTAGAAGGTCTCCTCATTGCCTCCCAGCATGCAAGTGTAATGGTTGGTCAGCACCACGACATCCCGGTGACCCTCGGCGATACGTTTTGCCAGGCCATCACAACATTCGTCCAGTGCGACAATCAGTATCTTATTTCGGATACCCAACTTGCCGTCGGGACGAATATAACCTTGAAATTTCATATTTCGTTCCACCTCATTCCGTAATGTTCATCACGCTGATGATATCCCTGATGATGGAGTCGGGAATGTCCAGGTGCATGCTGCGCACGTTATGAACATGGACCAGGTGGCCCTTAGCGATGGGTTTGATGACTACACCGACGTTCTCTCCGTACTTGATCATGGTGCTCTTTTCTGGCATGTCGCTCAACGCGAGCTTATTGCCGCTGAGAATGGGGCTTTGTGCAACAACCCTTTCCACCAAAACCTGGTTTTGGTCATACACCCAAACCATATCTCCGATCTGCACATCAAACAAGACTGTGGCTACATTGTCGTGGGGGTCCATTTGAATGGCGCGTTTTTCCATACGTTTTCCTCCTTTGCTTTGTGCTCTGCCTTATACCATTGCAAATATGGTGCCAAATCATGAAAAAAATAGCGCAAGACTTAGAGCCGGAGGGAAACGCGACAAGGCATACCGCCGTCATAAGGCGGCAAACGTCGTAAATTTGAGTTGATCGCAATTCAAATCCACATTTTGCTCGAGTCGAAAACAACTCGCAAGTTAAAAACGATTCAAATTCGCTTGCGGCCCCTGGAATTCTGTGCTACAGTAGGGCTATGGGACTGTGACTAAGCGTGATTGGAGGAGGAATGTTTCATGGACCGGACCTACCGATACCTAGACACCGATACCCTGGCCCGTCTCGTGGATGAACTGTATGACGAAGTATGCATCTACGATAACCATTACCGTATGGTTTATATTAACAAGGCCTGCCTTAGACATTACGGTTTCGAGCCAGACGACCTGATTGGCAAAGAACTTACTATTTTTGAACACGATAAATGGTGGGATACCTCTATTCTGCCTCATGTCTACCGAGATAAAAAAGCCTATGCCATACGTCAGAAGACGATTGTGGGCTCCAAACTGTTTACCGTCGCTGTCCCGATCTTTGATCGGAATAATGAAATCGAGTTCGTTGTTATGAGCGTGCGGGATACTGTCAGCGACAACCTGATCTTTACCGGAGAAAATACTGCGATCGTTGCCTCCGCGGACGAATTACGCCCGGAACTGCTCTATGAGAGCGATGAGATGAAGGCTATCATGGACAGCATCCAGCGGGTAGGCCGAACGGATGCCAACTGTCTGATTGTAGGCGAGTCGGGTACCGGCAAAACTGCCTTGGCTAAGTATATGCACAAGATCAGTGATCGCCAGGATAAGCCTTTTATCTCGGTAAACTGTGCAAGCCTGCCTAGAGAACTAGTGGAATCCGAGCTCTTTGGCTATGTCAAGGGCGCCTTTACCGGTGCCAAGAGCGGCGGCAAAACGGGGTTGTTCGAGGCTGCAAACCACGGCACCCTGCTGCTGGATGAGATTTCAGAGCTGCCGTTTTCTGCTCAAGCGAAGTTGCTCAGTGCCATTCAAGAGAAAGAAATTCTGCCCATCGGTGCCACCGCTCCGGTGAAGATCGATGTCAAAATTGTCGCCGCCACCAATAAGGACCTGACAAAGCTCATCGAAAGCAATGAATTCCGAGCGGATCTCTACTATCGTCTGAATATCTTTGAATTGACCATCCCGCCACTGCGTCAGCGCAAAAAGGATATTATACCTCTGGCCACCTATTTTCTTAACCAGTTTGACACACAGTACGGAAAGTCCCATACGTTCTCCAAAGATACCATTCCGTTGCTGCTCTCCTACGCATGGAAGGGTAATGTCCGGGAGCTACGACATGTGATTGAGCGCATCACCGTCATGGTAGATGACTTCTCTATTGAGCCGCACCACCTGCCCAAAAACATCTTCTCCGTGGTTAGCTATGATCAGACGCTGACTCAGTTCCCTACATCACTGGACGGTGCGCTGGAGGAGTTGGAGCGGCAGATGATTCTTAATTCCTACCAAAAGCACCCCTCCAGCCGCGGCGTAGCGACAGATTTGTCCATCAGTCAGACCCGTGCGGTTAAACTAATTCGAAAATATAGGCTTTGAACAGGAAAAAGCGGTTCGTTGCAAAAACATATCACAAAGAGCAAGCAGAGTTGCAGTCCCTCTAGGGGTTGCAACTCTGCTTGCTCACGTTAAGGTCTATTTATAAAGATACTGGCAAAACATGTGATGTACGCCGCATAATAACTCGACCCCATGCGGATACCAATGAGACTCAAAAATTGGTCATCAGCGGCCAGCGTTCCTCTTGGCCCTAATTCTAAACACGCCGGTACCTACAGTCATGCAACAAAATTTAGGGCTTGTTTGAAAAAAGGTGGAGATTGTGCTAAAGCAACAAAATAGCGATGGAGGCAAGATACACAAGGGCCAGGAAGGAAGCATCCGACTTGCCATATCTGGTGGCGATTCTGCGAAACCACTTGATTTTCTGGAAAAAACACTCCACCAGATGGCGCTCCTTATACAGGTGCCAGTCAACCGGCCAAGGATCAGAAACGTTGCTTTGCGGCGGGATCACATAACTGGCCCCGTGCGCTGAGATATATTCCCGAATTGCCCGAGCACCATATGCCCGGTCTGCCAGTACGGCACTCCCTCTGATCCTGACTTTTTCCAATAGTTCAACAGCGTGAACCGAATCGTGGTCATTTCCAGCGGAGAGAAGGAACTCCACCGGGTTTCCCAAACCGTCCACTACCGCGTGGAGTTTTGTGTTCCACCCACCTCTGGTACGGCCAACCGCCTTATCCGCTGTTTTTTTCCCCGCCATTTGCGCTTTCATGTACCTTTACACAGTGGAGTCTACGCTCAGATTCTCCATGTCCGCGTCCCCGGACAGCGCGTGAAATACCGCCTCCAGTGTGCCGTCATCCCGCCACTTGGAGAATCGCGCGTACACAGACTGCCAGGGGCCATAGGCCGCCGGCAGCTCACGCCACTGAGCACCGCTCCGGACAATCCAGAGCATCCCGTTGAGCATGGTCCGGTTATCCTTCCGGGGACGGCCCCGCTTCCCCGTTTCTTCCCGTGGCAGCAGCGGCTTGATTCGTTCCCATTGTTTTTTTGTTAATTCATATCGTTTCATGCCCTTAGCTTCGCATAACTTGGTTTGTTGTGCAACTTTTATTTTTCAAACAAGCCCTAAGTCGAGCATGTAGTTGTCGTCGTAAAACAACAATTCCGGTATTGAAAGACACGATACCGAGGTATGCCAAAACAGACAGCAAAACTGAATATGCTGTTCGCTTTAGCAGACCTGATTCTGGCTGACAGGCCCTGCCTGGTAGCTTAAATTAAGGCTTGTCCGAAAAAAGGCAGAGATTGTGTTAAACCAACAAGATAGCAATGGAGGCAAGATACACAAAGGCCAGGAAGGAAGCATCCGACTTGTCATTGAACCGAACCAGTAAAAACGGACAATAGACAAAACGCCCCCTAATGTAGGAAAATGAAAGTACTACTGAACTGCCCCAGGTTGTGCGGACCGTACAAAAAGGGGCCCTGGTAGGAACTATTGAGTTTTATGTGGAGAGGCGACGCGCAAGCGGCGCCTCTCCAGTCTTTAGCTGAATGTGCTCATGGTTGTAAAAGTGAATATAGCGGTCAATCCTCTCGTTGGCTTCAGAGAAAGCCGCCGGTTTGCGGCGGTAAATGCACTCTGTTTTAAGAATGGAGAAGAAATTTTCCGCCATGGCATTATCATATGGGTTGCCTTTCCTTGACATGGAAAGCGTAATGCCGTATGCTTGAGTCAGATTGAAGTATGCTTGTGGGGCGTACTGAAATCCCTGGCCGCTGTGGAGGCAGAGTCCCGCAGCGACCCTCTTTTTCTCTTTCTTCATCGCCGGACAAATGGTGTCCAGGACCAGATTTACAGTCTGCCGCCTCCCGGTCTTGCAGGCCACAATGCTGTTATCGCAGAGGTCCCGAATCATGGAACGATACAGCACCCCCTGTTTGGTGTGGATATAAGAGATGTCCGTTACCCATTTGCGGTTGGGACTGTCCGCATGAACATCTCTGCTGAGCAAATTCTCATATTTGTGAAGCCGCTGTCACATCTGCGTCCATTTCCTGCGGCGGCGGATCTCAGACAGCAGATCATACTTCTTCATGATCCTCAGTACAGTTTTGGGATTGCGGAAAATGTTCTGACTTTTCAGCCACAGCCACATTTGCCGATAGCCGTAAGTCCGGAAGCTGCGTTCCTGCTGCTGTGCAATGCGTTCTGCAAGAGCAGCCTCCTTCTCCGGCCTGCCCGGGCGATGGACAAAGGCGTAGCAGCCGCTTCTGGATACTGCAAAAAACGCCCACATGACGGGCACCGGATACACGCCGCTGTGACGATAATATGATGTGGTATTTTACCCTTGCCCTCACCTCCTTCCTGCGGACCGCAGAAAATCCCGCAGCAATTTGTCCTCCATGCGCAGTCGCTGGATCTCAAAGGTCTGCTCTGCTGCAATGTCTCTGTGAGCAGCATCTTTCCTTGGCCGTCCTTTTGGACGTGGAAGGATCCCGGCTTCCAGCTTGCGTTCTTTTCTCCGCTCCCGCTCAAGCAGCCTTTTCACCACCTGCTTATTCTGGAAGCCATAGTATCCCGCAACTTCCCGCTGCGTTTTTCCCTCTGCCGGCATAGCCTTGATTTCAGGCAGCAACGCTTGAACGTGTGTGTAATTCCGTTTCCCCATAACAAGACCCCCTGATGTAGTTTATTTTCCTACATCAGGGGGCCTTTTGTCACTGTCCGTTTTTACTGGCCCTGTTCAAAATTTGCAATCAATGCTACTATTTTTTGCAGACCATACTTACCTCAATTTTCCCGCCGCACACCATTCCCAGTTCTGCAGCGGCGTGAGTCAAATCATAGACCTGCCGTGCCTCGCTGCGCCCCTGCGCCCAGAACTCCAGAGCATCCAGCTTTGTCTGATATTCCACGGTGCCTCCGCCAATGGTGCCCACACAGGTGCCATCTGGTCGCACATGCATCCAGGTGCCTACACCCCGTGGAGCGGAGCCACTCTTTTTTACAATCGTGCATAAGATGCCGGGCTCATCTGGTGGAGGCATTGCGTTAGGACCGCGGTGGGCTCGCTGTTTTACTAGTTCGGCTGTAATAGATACCGCAATCTCAGCAGGTGTTTGTGCGCCAATAGAAAGGCCAATGGGGGAATGCACCCCCTCTAACGTTTTTGGGGGGATACCAGCCTCCTGTAAGGATTTCATTACAGCGGCAACCTTAATTTTACTGCCAATCATCCCTACATAAGCATATCTGCCGTTCAGAATCCTTTCCAGGCAGACGCGATCAAAAGCGTGGCCGCGAGTAAGAATGACATAGTAGTCACTTCCGCGGCTGCCCAGTTGATCTAATGCGTCCAGAAAAGAGGAGCATATTACCTGATTCGCGAGTGGAAAACGTCTGGGATTGGCAAATTCGATACGGTCATCAATGACAATTATTTCATATTCCAATCGTGCGGCCATATGAACAACCTCTAACGAGACATGACCGCCACCGCAAATGATCAGTCGATCCATATACCATCCCTCCTAAAAAATACAAATGTTTCTTTGTGCCGGTATTGCGTTTTGCTAGAATAGCATAAATTACAGCATCGAAAGCCTTATAACTTAAAATTTTTGCAGTTGGATCGATCAACATCGGAATCGCATCATGCGCTAAAATTATCCGGATATCCTGCACGCCTCCTGCGCGATAGGCTGTAATCCGTTTGACTTGCGTCATTTTATTGTAAATACACTGGAAGAATACAACGATGCGACGTATGGCAGTAAGATGGGCGATCTCGGTCATGACAACAGGGAAAACGGCCCGGTGCAGTCGTATTGCCACGTCAGTGACCAGGTTGCCTGCATCTTTGATTAAAAGTGACACTGGACACTTAGCTCCCCAAAAACAGAATGCACACACAGAAATATTTACAATAACGAATATTTTGTGATGTATAACATGGAAAACTTTTGACATTCACAGAAAATAGTTGTAAACTAATTAATAAAGAGAATGTGCGATATTTTCATTCCACGGCATAATACATTAAAAAACAGGAACGGTTAAGGTGCTTTTATGACTAAGACAAAAACGATGAGCACACAGCAAAGTCTAGATCGTGCGCTTGAGCTGATGGAGATGCTTGCTAAGAACGGCGGCGGCATGAATGTTTCGGATATCAGCAAAACACTTGGAATCACGCGTGTGACTGCGTCTTCGATGGTGCAGTCTTTGTTGCAACGCAATTATATCGAAAAGGACGCTATAACGGGAAAGTTTTATATAGGGTATAAATTCTTGGATCTGGCACAGGTTTACCGCTATCGTTATCCGTTTCTATATGCTGCGGAAGAATATGTCCGTAACATGGCGGAAAAGCTGGGAATTCGAATTAACATATGCGTACTCAAACCTCCGGGAGTTGCAGTGGTTTTACTGTCAAAAGATGTTTCACTGCTTCCTAAAATGATTATGGGTTACGTATTTCCTGCGTATGCGTCTGCATCCGGCAAAGTTCTACTGGCGTTTTCTTCCAACGAATTGGTGGAGACTTGGATAGACGAGATGGAATTTGTTCGTTATACTTCACATACGATTGACAGTAAGGAAAAATTGCGCAAGGAGTTGGAGCAGATTCGTGCACAGGATATTGCTTTTGAACATGAGGAACTGATGTTGCAGCGCTGCTGTATAGCGGCACCGATTCGGGATATTTCCGGACAAGTGATTGCATCGGTGAGCTTTTCCGGAATCGGGGAGCAGATCGAGAATGAACTGCCGATGCTTACGGATAGTATCCGCCTGTTGGCAAGGACAATCTCATCTACCCTGGGTTATAATGCCATTCAGCGCCCCTAGTAGCATAAATAAGAAACAGGACATCGGGGGATAACGTATAGATGAATGAAAGGGCCCCCCGGTTTGAGCTGAAAAGACTCAAACCGGGGGGCCCTTTTCACTCATTGGTGGAGGATAGCTGTCAAGTGACAGGAGGGCTATTCGGAAAAGGAAAGACCGCGAGTCAGTTGTGGCAGCCCTTTCTCAGGATGAGTTCACCAATCAGGAACAGGACAACCGTCGCAAGACTAAATACGCCTGCAACCGGCCAGAAAGATGCGGTTGCAATCAGCGGCAGAAAAGCGATCATTGTAGAAGAGAAGGGGGTATCGAGTGCGGAACAGAGCCCGACCTGCTGAGCGACGCTGGTCTTGCCGTCCGGATCTACGCAGCGGAACAGTGCCCAGCCGGTTGCGCTTACACCGGTGCAGGAGCCGAAGCGGTTCATTGCAAATTCAAACCAATCCCGGTTCATCCAACGGCGGCAAAGGACCATGGCGAATACGCTGACGAGAATGGTCATTACAACGCAAATGATTAGGATGGGAACCAAGTTGGCGGCAATGAACTTTAGATTCAGGGTGGCAGTGGCGGCACAGATGCAGATTTCAAGCGCAAAACTAGAGATAGAATTGATGGTTGTCTTGTCGGCATAGCGATCTGTTTTGGTGGCTACCATCAGATTCCAGACAATGAAGGCGCCAATGACGCCGTACAGCAGAGAGGGAAGTTTGCTCAGAGCGGGGATAAGTGTGGCCAAAAGAGTGATGATCTTTTCGCCAACCCAAATGCTGAACAAAATAAGAGCGAGCTGAAGGGCAAGCGCAGCAACACCGCTGGTGGGAACGGTAGTCTTGCCCACAGAAGCACGCTGATCCTCGGGAAGAGGACCTTTTTCCAGTTTGTTATGAGAGATATCCTTTACGTTTTGAGCATAGCCCTTACGAATGCCGTAATTGACCCAGAACATGCCCACGGTCAGAGCAACAATTAGACCAACCGTGGAAAACAGAATGCCTAGATCCGTCATATTGGCGATGCCTGCAGAAGCGAAAGCATCGCCGGCGGTGACAGCACCGCCATGGCCGCCATAGAAACAGAATACAGGCATGATGCCCCACTGAATCGGCAGGGATGGCCACAGCTTAGACAGGCCGGCGCCGCACAGTGCACCGACGGCAACCTGTGCACAATAAATAAAAAAGGTGCAGACAATCGTGTTACCAAGACCTTTAAAAGCGCCGCGTTTGATGGTGATACCGAAAATCATGCAGGCAATTACGATGTTGACCATAGGGGAAGCCAGTTTTCCCCACACTTCGGGAATTTCAATCAGCCCAAGCACTTGAGGACCCATAACCAACGCCAGGATACCACCAATCATGCTGGCGGGGATATACAGTTTTTTCAGCGGGGTAATTACTTCGCGGATCACAAAGCCAGCCAGGAGGAATACCATTAAAAGAATCAACGGGTTCAGCATTTTTTCTCTCTCCTCTTAAGTAAAAATGGTGCGCTGGTGATTAAGTGTGAACGTATGCCGCGTAATCAAGATAAGCGGGCAGAATAGGATTTGTCCGTAGAATCACCCCCCTAAAAGCAATGTATGCGCTGTCGACAAGAAGCAAATGGAATAGCGGCCAAAGGCATAAAACTAGGCATTGAACAGTGCAAATCAGAAAATCGACAATAAGAATATATAACATAGTGATTAAAATGTCAACAATATATGTATAAAATTATTTAAATAAAAATAAATAGAGCACACCTATATAATTTTAAAGCGAAGCAAGTGAAGGCAAATTAACAACTTTTTGGTTTCTGTTACTATAAAAGAGCTGTTAAAAATGGGCTAAAAAAGAAAAAATACCGATTTTAAGTCAATGCTGCACATTTAAAGATACAGATATTTGAAAAGAACGTGTGCATAAAAAGCGCAAAAAGCGTGGAAAAGGGATATTTTGGTTTTGAGAAGCACACTGGATAAGCACAGAACGATTCAAAACGATATATATACGAATATTATTTTATATATCAATGAAAGAAAAAATGATATTTTTATATTGACTTTCTTGTAATTGAGGAATATTATTAAGAAGTAGAATCGCCGAAGAATAACAATGAACGCAAAGGAATGTTTTGACGGCAAATGTAAAATGAATACAGGGGTGATGCCAGCGGCATGTGCACGAATTGCAGACGGTTTTCCACAAACGCTGTCAGTTCCGAAATAGCGAAGGACCTCTCGAAAAATGGAGAGGATTATGTTCAAAACAGAAAGGAAGCGCGCATCTATTATGAAAAAAGTCAGCTTGACACCTGCGCAAGGCAAATTACTCTGCTACCCCGTAACAGCATCTATGGTTACCTGTGCGGACGATGATAAGCAGAACATTATTGCGATTACCTTCATTGCCCCTGTCACCACAGATCCAAACTGCGTTATGATCAGCGTGTCTCCCAAGCGTTATTCCTATGACATGATTAAGAACAGCGGCGAGTTTGTTGTCAATATTCCGGGTCCCGAGTTGTTGTATGAGACTCAATTTACCGGGCGCAAATCCGGCCGGGATGTGGACAAGTTTAAGGAGACCGGCCTGACTGCCGTACCTGCGCAGGCCGTAAAGGCCCCGCTAATTGATGAGTGTTGGGGCCATGTCGAGTGTAAAGTCATCAAGACCGTTGACGTGGGTGTACATACCTTGTTTATTGGAGAAATCGTGGCCGCCTCTGTCACTGAGGGATATTTTGATAATGGGATTGTCTTAGGTGAGGATAAGGCACGCCTGATTCAGTTTTTGGGCGGCATGAAATATGGGATCCTCGATCATGGCACCAAGGCGCCTCTAACGAAAGATCAGGTCTGAATCTGCTGAAAACCATACCGCTATTTAAGAAAGGAAGAAAGAACATGCCCAGATGTGAAGTGAAGTGGCTGGCCGGCCGAACGCTGGAGCAGCAAAATGAAATTGCCAAGAAAATTACCAATGCCTTTGTGGATGTACTGAATTGTCCGCCTGACTGGGTGAATGTCGTGTTCCGTGAAACAAATCCCGCTTCTTATTATACGGGAGGTATTTCTGTGGCGGAGGAGCGTGCTGCTCGCGCAAAGGAAGAGAAGTAAAAAGTTGGCGCCTTTTGTCAAAATTTTATACCGGTACTCATAAAATTGTGGTTCGAGTATAAAGGCCTCCCCCAAAACGCCGGGAGCGGGGAAATATTTCCCCACTCCCGGCCCCTTCATTAGGGAGACGTTTATACCTGCTTTAAAACCGATTTTGTTGAAAGCCACATGGGAAGGCTGGAGACTGTCATTAACCATGAAAGGAGAGAGCGAATTTTGGAAGAAAAGAAACGCGTAATGCTGATGCAGGGAAATGAAGCCTGCGCTGAGGGCGCAATTGCCGCTGGCGCAAATTTCTTTGCAGGTTATCCCATTACTCCGGCGACGGAGATCGCCGAGGTCATGTCCTATCGGCTGCCGATGACAGGCGGCAGGTTTATTCAAATGGAGGATGAATTGGGCTGTATGGGCGCTGTTGTCGGCGCCTCTTTGACCGGTGCAAAAGCTATGACAGCGTCCAGCGGTCCGGGGTTTACCCTGTTGCAGGAAAATATGGGGTACGCCGCCATGTCTGAGGTGCCCTGTGTGATTGCCTGTGTACAACGCGGCGGACCCTCCACCGGCTTGGCTACACTACCCGGTCAGGCGGACATTATGCAGGCCCGCTGGGGTACTCACGGCGATCACCCTGTGATTGCACTGGCCCCCTCCACGGTGGAGGAGATGTTTTATCTGACGATCGACTGCTTTAATTTGGCGGAAAAGTATCGTATGCCGGTGACGCTGCTGACGGACGCTATCATCGGACACCTCCGCGAGAAGGTTGAGCTACCTGACTATAGCACAGTAACGCGAATTTCCCGCGCAAAGCCTACCTGTGCACCAGAACGATATCTGCCTTATGCGCCGGAAAAAAATGATGTACCGCTTATGGCAAATATGGGTGACGGATATCGCCATTATATCACTGGCTGCGTCCATGATGAAACTGGACTGCCTAAGCTGCAGCACCCGGATGTTGCGTCCTATCTGATTAACCGCCTGCACGAAAAGATTGAGATAAACCGTACGGATATTGAACGTTATGAGACAGCCTATACTGAAGATGCCGAGATCCTTGTAATGGCCTATGGCTGTTCTGCACGTTCTGCAAAGCAGGCCGTGTGGGAGGCCAGGGCTAACGGCATAAAGGCAGGCTTCTTCCGCCCCATCAGCGTTTGGCCATTTCCGGAAGCACCGTTCCTAAAGGCGGCCCAAACTGCACGTACCATCATCATTCCAGAAATGAACCGTGGCCAGTATGCCGACGAGACGATGCGCGTTTTATATCAAGGCGGGCTACAGGCAAAGGTCATAAAAATCAACGAGTTGGGCAGCATCATGATTCATCCGGACCGAATCGTGCAAGCCATCATGGAGGAAAAGTGATATGGTCAATGTAGATGTTGAATCCTATCTGAGAGAAAACGCATTTCCTACCATCTGGTGTCCTGGCTGCGGCCATGGTATCGTAATGAAAGCGGCTATCCGGGCAATCCAGAAAATGGGATGGAAGAAAGACGACGTAATCGCTGTGTCTGGTATTGGCTGCTCTTCCCGCGCCCCCTCCTACTGCGATTTTAACGGTATCCAGACTACCCACGGAAGAGCGGTTGCATTTGCCACCGGTATGAAGCTGAACCGCCCGGATATGCATGTGGTGTTGTTCCTGGGCGATGGTGACTGCAGCGCGATTGGCGGCAATCATCTGATTCACGCCGCAAAGCGAAATATCGACATGACTGTGATCGTTATGAACAATCATATTTATGGTATGACGGGCGGTCAGGTTTCTCCCACTACACCCTATATGGCACTTACTGCCACCTCTCCCTATGGGAATATCGAACCCGAGTTGGATGTCTGCGGTGTGGCTCAGGCAGCTGGCGCTACTTTTGTAGCACGTACAACCGCTTATCATGTCCCCCAGATGATGAACTTGATCGAGCAGGGGATGCGAAACAAGGGCTTCAGTTTAATTGAATGCATTGATCCCTGTCCCACCAGTTATGGTCGGCGCAACAAGTACAAGTCACCTGTGAAGATGTATGAGGGACTGCGGGATAGTGCCGTCCCGGTAGAGCAGGCAAAGAAAATGACGGCAGAGGAGCTGGAAGGTAAGATCGTGACGGGAGTGCTGAAAAATGAGCCGCGCCCGGACTTCTGTACTGAATATGAGGATCTGCTCGAGCGAGTTAAAGAAACCGTGAAGTCGTCGAACAATTCGCTTGAAATCAAGGCATCCGCTGGTGCCAAAAAGTTTGAACGCCGGGAATTGCGCTTGACCGGTTCAGGCGGTCAGGGCCTGATTACAGCAGGCATCATCTTGGTGGAAGCGGCCATCCGCTTTGGCATCAAGGCGACGCATTCGCAGTCTTACGGACCGGAAGCGCGCGGCGGTGCGTCCCGTTCTGAAGTCATTTTGAGTCAGGATGAAATTTACTTCCCTGAGGTTAAAAATCCTGATATCCTGCTTGCGATGACACAGCAGTCCTATGATAAATTTGCGGATTCTGTGAAGCCGGGTGGTGTCATTATCGCAGATACTACTTATGTAAAAAAACTTTCTTCTGTGAATGCCAGGATTTACGAATGCCCCATTACTGAACTGACGAAAAAGGAGTTCGGTACCACGGTTTGCGCCAATGTGGCCGCTCTTGGCATGCTGGCCTACCTGTTTGAGACCATTGATTTTGAACTCTTTGAAGAAGCTGTCAGCGCAAGAGTGCCGGCCGCCTTCCGGGAAATGAACATGAATGCTCTGCGTGCCGGCTATAAGTGGGCCCAAGAGCTCTATCAAAAGTAAGGGGTGGATGGATGATGGCGCAACAGAAATGCGTACCGGTAGTAAATGCGGCCAGATGCAAGGGTTGCGGTCTGTGCGTGGCGTTTTGCCCCAAGAAAGTTTTTGAAGCGGATTTTGAGGGGAAGTGTATTGTCAAGTTCCCAGAGGCCTGTGTCGGTTGCCTAAGCTGTGATTACAGATGTCCGGATTTTGCAATCAAGCTGGTGTTCGGCGATTAAGATCCGCTGGAGGGCAAAAGAATGAGTGAGGACCCGTTTGTTTTTACTTAAGGAGATAAATCGTTGTGAAGAAATCGTTTGACTCTATTTTCAAAGCCAAATCCATAGCGATATACGGCGTATCCAGCAATCCGATTAAAGTCGGTGGGAGACCGCTGCGCTACCTGCTGGAACAGGGGTACCCGGGAGAAATTTACCCGATTAATCCCAACTACGATATGGTGCAGGGGGTGAAGTGCTACCACAGCGTGGAGGATATCCCCATGGGCGTGGATCTTGTCATCATTGCCGTGCCCGCCGCCGTCACGTTAGAGGCGCTTCGGAAGTGCGTCAAGCAGGGGATCAAATCCGCCGTTGTCTTGACAGCAGGATTCAGCGAGGTCGGTGAAAAGGGCAAGGCAATGCAGCAAGAAATGGCCAAACTGGCAAAAGAGAGCGGTATGTGCATTCTTGGTCCCAACTGCTTGGGAATGATAAATATTACAGAAAAGATCCCGGCTACGTTTGCCTCCATCTTGGAGCAGAAAGATATTATTCCGGGGCCAATCTCACTGCTGTCGCAAAGCGGTGCCTTTGGAAATCATATACTCGGAATGGCTCAGGCCATGGGTATGGGGTTCAATTATTGGATTACTACTGGCAATGAGGTCGATATCCAAGTGAACGACTGCATCGAGTATGTCGCGAGGGATGATAACACATCCGTCATTGCCGGGTATATTGAGGACGTTCGGGATGGAGACAAATTTCTGCATGCGTTGGACGTTTGCCTAGAGAAAGAAAAGCCGGTTGTGCTCATGAAGGTTGGTAAGACACAGTCCGGTTCCAAGGCGGCTATGTCGCACACCGGTGCGTTGGCGGGGAATTATCAGGTCTATGAGGCTGTTTTCCGACAGAAGGGCGTCGTTCAGGCCACAGACTTGAATGAACTGCTGGATTATTCCGCAGTCCTGTCACAAAAGAAGAAGATTAATGGGAACCGCGTGGCCATCATCACGATTTCCGGAGGTGCCGGTGCGATGATGGCGGATAAGTGCGAGGAGTATGGTCTGACACTGACCGAATTTGCTCCGGAGACCGAGACTAGCCTGAAAAAGGTCCTTCCGGCCTTCGCTTCTGTCAAAAATCCGGTGGACGTTACCGCTCAGGCAGTGGGCGATCCGAGTTTGTTCGGTGATGCGATCGACATTTGCCTGAAAGATGCCAATGCGGATGTGCTGATTATTTATCTCGGATTACTAAAGGGAACTGGACTGAATATTGCCCGAAAAATCGCGGAAATTGCCAACGCGACTGATAAACCGCTGGTGGTTACGTGGGTTGCAGGTCCGGAGGACGCAATTCAGGAGCTCAAAAAGAACAATGTTATGACCTTTGGTGAACCGATCCGCGGGATCAAAGCCGTCGGCAAGATGGTTGGCTATCGTCTGTTCCTTCAGGGGAAGAAGGAACAAAATGAAAGATGTGTCGATGCAAAGGAGCCGCCTGCTTGTTACGATGAACTGAAGCAATGGCTTCGGGCGACAGCGGAAAAGCGAAAATTTCTCTCAGAACACGAAGCACGAAAGGTGCTTCAGGCATTTGATATCCCCGTGGTGGATGGAGACCTTGCCCGCAGTGCAGAAGAAGCCGCACAAATTGCCGATCAGATTGGGTATCCGGTGGTTATGAAAGTAAACTCGTCCGATGTTCCCCACAAAAGTGATGTAGGCGGGGTAATACTGAACATCAAAACCCGGAACGAGGTAATTTCGGCTTACGGAAAGATTGTGGAAAATGTCCGCGCCGCGCTGGGGGCAGGGGTAAACATTGACGGGCTTCTTGTGTTGAAGATGGAGCAATACACCGCAGAAACGCTGATCGGCCTGAAATATGATCCTATGTTCGGACCTGCAATCGCCTTCGGGCTGGGCGGTATTTTTGTGGAAGTATTCAAGGATGTGGCTCTCCGTGTGGCGCCCATCGACCGTGAGGAAGCCGTGAGTATGCTTTATGATATTCGGGGGAAGAAAATTTTGGATGGAGCCCGCGGCAAGGCAGCTTCGGACCAGGAGGCCATTGTCGATACCATTATAAAGATATCCAAGCTTTCTCTGGAGCTGAAGGATTACATTTCAGAACTCGATATCAATCCGCTGTTTGCATATCCAGAGGAGAAGGGCGCCAAGGCAGGCGACGCACTGATCGTACTGAAGTGATAGGTGCAGTTTGTGCTTCCAATGGAAAAACGGGGTTCCAACTGGTTTTCAAATATAAAAAATTTTAGGAGGAACGAATGATGGCAAAGAAGTTGAAACTGACCTTTGAGCGCGGCGGCGTTGTCTATGCTGTACTAAATGAGAAGGACGCGCCTAATATGGTCGCTCAGTTTTGCGCTACGCTGCCCCGTACCGATGATATGCTCCATGGACGATATGCCGGGCCTGCCATGTTTATCAATACCGGCCTTGAGAACGTGACGCCCGAAAACCTGGTCGGCCGCAAGTGGGTCGGCATGATTACGGTCACCCTGGGCAATCGCAATCATCCGCAGCATGCAATGCATATGTTCTACAGCTACCGCCGTGAAATTAAGAGCTCGAACGATGAGATTTATTTGGCCCAGGTTGAGGACAAGTATTTCCCGCTGTTTGAGGAGATCGGCGATCGGGTATGGGGCCACTGCCCTGAGAAGGTGACGATCGAACTGGTTGAAGAGGACTGAGTTCTGCAACAGAGGGTGCAGAAGATAAGTCGGTTCCCATCGACAACGCGGCTTCAGCGCAAGGGTGCCGCGAAACCAGAGAGGTTTCACGTCTGCTTGAAATTTGATATCCCCCTCTCCGCGGAACCAAAGATGTGCTGGTTCCGCGGAGAGGACGGAAATGCATGAGATAAATATGCGCTTTGGGCCTTGTTTGAAAGGTGTTAGCGTATCTGGATGAAAGAAGCTACCATACGGTCCATTTTTCAAAGAATGCCTAAGACAGCAAAATGAGATAAGGGAGGAAGGCATGTGGGCGAACTGACAAGCGTTGGAAAACCTATTATGCGGAGTGACGCACTGGATAAGGTAACAGGACGAGCAATATACTGCGCCGATATCAAGCTTCCAGGTATGCTTACTGGCGTGCTTTTGTACAGCCCCTATGCCCATGCCAGGATTCGCGAAATCGATATTTCCGAAGCGGAGGCGTTTCCAGGAGTCCATGCCGTGGTAACGGGGAAAGATTTTCCCTTCCGATATGGCTCCGTAGTCAAAGACCGGCCCATTCTCGCATTGGACAAGGTGCGCTTTACTGGGGAAGTGGTTGCGGCGGTCGCGGCGGAAGATGAGGAAACGGCGCTCGAAGCCTGCAAACGAATTAAAGTGGATTACGAGGAATTGGAGCCTATCCTTGATCCGGAGAAATCCATGCAGGACCGGGAGCATCTGCTTCATGAGGAGTTTGAGAGCTATGCCAAGGGTGCCAGCACTGCAATTCCTGGCACCAACATCTGTAGCACGTATAAGCTGCGCAAAGGTGATGTGGAAAAAGGTTTTGCCGAGTCAGATCTGGTAATTGAACATACCTATCGTACGCCCGCCGTTCAGCACGGCTATATCGAGCCGCACAGTTCAATTGCAGAGTATAACCGCCATTCTGATCGACTGACGGTATGGACCTCAACCGTGTCTCCCTATAATGCCCAGCGGGAGATTTCGGAAATCTGGTCCATGCCAATGAGCAAGATCCGCGTTGTCGTACCTACTGTGGGAGGCTCTTTTGGAGCCAAGATGTATATTAAAACGGAAATTTACGCAGTTGCCCTGGCGCTGAAAACCCAACATCCTGTTAAGGTTATCATTTCCCGCGGTGAAGAATTCAGTATGGCTGTCAGGGGGCCATCCATTACAACGATTAAGTCCGGTGTAAAAAAAGATGGAACGATTTTGGCACGCCAGGTAACCACGATTTGGGATACCGGAGCCTATGCGGATTGTGGACCAACGGTTTGTCGTCTTTCTGGACACGCCTCTCCTGGGCCGTACCGTATCCCAAACAGCAAAGTAGACGGTTACACCGTCTATACAAATAAAAACATCAGCTGCGCATTCAGAGGCTACGGTGTGCAGGAGACAGCGTTTGCATACGAATGCCACATGGATGATATTGCGAAAGTGCTAAATATGGATCCTGTGGAATTTAGGTTGAAAAATGCCTTGGTAAAGGGGGATCTTGGTTCTACCGGGCAAATTGTACATTCCGGCGGCGTGGTTGAATGTATTGAAAAGGTTGCGGAAAGTCTTGATTGGCAAAATCGGGAGCGCAGACCCTACCACGGCTTTGGAATCGCCGCGATCCATAAGGGAACCGGAAACGGTAGTTGGGATGCGGCGATCATCAAGATGCAGAGCGACTGTAGTAGCTATACCCTGTTAATGAGTGTAATTGAACAGGGGCAGGGTTCTAACACCGTAATGGCGCAGATGGCAGCCGAGGCGTTGGGAGTCGATGTTGAGCGGGTGGTTGTCGTTCCGCCTGATACTGATGTCACCCCATTTGACGGCGGGACCACCGGTAGTCGTGCCACCTATTGCATGGGAAACACCATCCGAAATGCCGCAGAAGACCTAAAGAAGAAGGTTCGTGCCATGGGTGCGAAGTTTTTTGAAGTCCCGGAACAGAAGATTGAGATGGATCTTCGGGTGCCGCACGGGAAATTATGGGTCAAGGGTAGCAAAGAGCAATGCGAATCTTTGCAAGCGATCATGAAGAAGGTCTGTGAAGGTCGCGGTGGTACGGTGGTTGGCGAAGGCTACTTTAAGGCCAAAGGCAAAAACAATGACCCTGAGACGGGACAAAATGATCAGGTGACACCGTTCTGGATGTATGCGGCTCAGGGAGTCGAGGTAGAAGTCGATCCCGGTACAGGAAATGTCAGGATTCTTCGTATGGTCGGAGCCAGCGATGTGGGGAAGGCAATCAACCCGGTTGGTGTGATTCAGCAGGTACAGGGCGGAATGATTCAGGGTCTGAGCGGCGGCATGGGTGAGGATGTTCTTGTGGACTATAAAGGCAGAGTGGTAAATCCCAATCTGGCAGACTATAAGATGTTTACCACAATGGATATGCCGGACGAAGTGGAGGCCTACTTCACAGAAACCGAAGATTCTGATGGACCTTTTGGTGCAAAAGGCGTGGGAGAAGGGCCGGTCGCGCCCGGTGCGCCTGCGGTGGCCAATGCGATTTTTGATGCGATTGGCGTAAGAATTGATGCAGCGCCGCTTACTCCAGACAAGATCCTTGCGGCTCTGGAAGCGAAGGAGAACGGTCAATGAAAAAGATCTGTGTTACAGTCAATGGGCGTCCGTACGAGCGGGAGACCGAAAATAGTACCACCCTGCTCAACTTTTTGCGGGATGCAATCGGACTAACCGGAACCAAGGAAGGCTGCGGTGAAGGTACCTGCGGTGCATGTTCGGTTTTAGTAGATGGGAAACTGGTGAATTCCTGCCTGTATTTGGCAATAGAGGCGGAAGGGAAACAGGTTTTGACCGTGGAAGGCCTGGAACGAAAGGGTGAACTCCATCCGCTTCAGAAGGCGTTTGCACAAGTGGGAGCAGTCCAGTGCGGTTTCTGTACACCAGGAATGCTGATGGCATCCTTGGCGTTGCTGATTGAAAATCCTCACCCGACGGCCGAAGAAATCAGACTGGGGATGTCTGGAAACCTGTGTCGCTGTACGGGATATGAAAAGATTATTGAAGCGGTGCAGATTGCCAGCCAGGATACAAGCTGGATCGAGCAGATGGACATTTGAGGAGGGGCGGACAATGAAAAATTTTATTCATTTTGACGCCTCCAGCTTGGAAGAAGCCTGCAAACTGCTTGCGGAGTATGATGGATGTGCAAAAGTAAACGCGGGGGGCAGCGATTTGCTGACCGTTCTGAAAGCAGATATTCTGCCCAAGTACCCTGAGGCTCTTGTGAATATCAAGACCATCCCGGGACTTGATTACATAGAAGACGATGGCGACTATCTGCGCTTGGGCGCGCTGACAAGTTTGGATGTCATTGAGAAGTCAGGACTGATCCGTGAAAAGTACCGCGCGTTGGCACAGGCAGCACGGGCGGTGGCATCTCCCCAAATACGCAACGTGGGAACTTTAGGGGGAAACCTCTGTCAGGATACACGTTGCTGGTATTACCGCTACCCAAGCCGTCTGGGCGGCGGGGCGTTGCCTTGTTCCCGCAAAGGAAATGGAGGTTGTCTGGCGGTAAGAGGAGATAATCGTTACCATGCGATTATGGGAGGCAAAGGATGCTTTGCCGTATGCCCATCTGATACGGCGATTGCGCTGGCTGCGCTGGACGCCCATTTGTTGATTGTTGGCGCCGAATCGGAGCGACGGGTGGCAGTAGCAGATTTCTATCGACCGCTGGGGAATATCTTGGAGGCCGATGAGATTGTGCGGGAGATTCAAATTCCATGCCGCAAGGTCTGTACCGGGCAGAGTTTCATTAAATATGCACAGCGTAAAGCAATCGATTTTGCCATCGCCAGCGTGGCTGCTGTTTATTCCCAGGTAGAAGGCGTTTGTACGGATGCTCACATTGTTTTGGGCGCTGTAGCTCCCACCCCGATTCGGGCCGTAGAGGCGGAGCGGATGATGATCGGACAGCCGATCACGGAAGAAATACTGGATGCGGTGTCCGAAGCTGCGTTGATTGGGGCAAGACCGCTCAGCAAGAACGCTTATAAAGTAAAGATGACCAAATCGTTGGTGAAGCGGGCAATCTTGTCTGCAATGGAAACATGATAGTATTCATGGTAATTTTGGAGCATATGCCGGATGAAGTGACAGAATGATTTCTGGGGGGATAGAACATGGCACAGATTACAATCAATGAAAAAAGATGCAAAAGATGCGGCTACTGTATTGCTTTCTGCCCGACGAAAGTCTACGGACAGGAGATTGACGGTTTGCCGCGAGTCGAGAAACTGGACAAATGTACGGCATGCCAGATGTGCGTAAAGCGCTGTCCGGACTTTGCGATTAGAGTGGAGGACT
Source organism: Flavonifractor sp. DFI.6.63 (assembly GCF_024462255.1). NCBI lineage: Bacteria > Bacillati > Bacillota > Clostridia > Eubacteriales > Oscillospiraceae > Flavonifractor > Flavonifractor sp. DFI.6.63. Next base: position 40,032 of record NZ_JANGBE010000013.1, read on the forward strand.
AAAGATGGGGCAAACAAAAAAGAGACAGTTTCTACAGGGAAATGAAGCGATCACAGAGGGGGCCATCTATGCCGGAGCACGATTCTATGCCGGATATCCGATCACCCCGTCTTCCGAGATTGCAGAGACCTGCTCCACCAGACTGATGGAGGTGGGGGGCGTCTACGTACAAATGGAGGACGAACTGGCTAGTATGGCGGCCATTACCGGAGCATCTCTGTCTGGGATGAAGTCCTTCACTGCCACCAGCGGACCGGGCTTTTCCCTAATGCAGGAAAATATGGGGGTGGCTCAGATGGCAGAGGTGCCCTGTGTGATTGTAAACGTGCAGCGTTCCGGTCCCAGCACGGGCTTAGCCACCAAGCCGGCTCAGGCCGATATTATGCAGATTCGCTGGGGACGTCATGGGGATCAGGCAATCATTGCTCTGGCTCCAGCCTCTGTGCAGGAGTGTTTTGACCTAACAGTAAAAGCTTTTAATTTGGCGGAGCGGTTTCGTACCCCAGTGGTGCTAATGCCTGATGAGATCGTGGGCCATATGAGGGAAAGTATCACTATTCCGGAGCCGGGAGAACTGGAAGTGTTCAACCGTAAGAAACCAACTTGTGCGCCCGAAGAGTACCTTCCCTTTCACAGTGAGGGCAAGGACGGTATCGCGCCCTTGGCAGAGTATGGTGGGAAGTACGTGTTTCACGTTACCAGCTCCATGCACGGGGAGGCTGGCTATACCCAAAACGATCCCGCGAATGCGGAGAAAAAGATCCGGCATTTATACGATAAGATCTACAACTATCTGGACGAGATTATTGAAACCCGGCAGGTAATGACAGATGATATGGAATTGCTGGTAATTACTTCCGGCGGTACCACAAGGGCGGCCCATGAGGCGGTTCTGGAGGCAAGGCGGCAGGGGCTTAAGGTCGGGTTGTTGCAGTTGGTTACTGTCTGGCCCTTCGCTGATCAGCAAATTGCGGCACTGGCGCAGAGCACAAAAAAGATTTTGGTACCGGAGATGAATCTGGGACAGATGATCTCTGAGGTTAAACGGGTCGTTGGGCCTCAAATACCGGTATTCGGTCTGAATAAGAGCAATGGCCTTGGGATTGAACCAAAGGAAATTATGGATCAAATCAAGGAGGTTTACTAAATGGCGGCCGTAAGTACGGAGCAGTTGCTCACAAAAGATTTACCTCATATTTGGTGTGCCGGCTGTGGTGGCGGCATCGTCCTAGGTTCTATTTTAAGGAGTATTCAAACACTCAACCTGTCGCGTGAGGACGTTGTAATTTCGACGGGGATTGGCTGCTGCGGAAAGGCCGATGATTATGTGACCACAAACGCCTTCCATGGAACCCATGGTCGTGCCCTCTCATTTGCCACTGGAATCAAGGTGGCGAAGCCGGAGCTTAAAGTAATTGTGATTATGGGGGACGGAGACGGTGCTACCATCGGGGGTAACCACCTGATTCACTCAGCCCGCCGCAATGTGGATTTGACGGCAATTGTGGTCAATAACTCGAACTATGGTATGACGGGCGGACAGTTTTCTGCTACGACACCGCATGGAAAGAAGACCTCTACCAGTGAGTTTGGTAACCCCGAACGGGCCTTTGACCTATGCGACCTGGTGTCAGCAGCCGGCGCAAACTATGTGGCGCGGGGCACAGTCTATCATGTCGTACAGCTGGACAAGTTAATTCAGGATGCCATTGAGAAAAAGGGATTTTCCTTTGTAGAGGTAGTCAGTCCCTGCCCCACCCATTTTGGACGCAGAAACAAAATGGGTGGCCCTGTCGCTATGATGGAGTGGCTGAAAAGCCACGGTATGAGTCGTCAAAGGTACGACGAGCTTACAGATGAACAGAGAACCGACTGTTTTCCCATTGGGAAATTCGTCGAGCGGGATGCCCCGGATTTTAACGCACAGTATGAAATGGTCCGACAGCTGGAAATGACGGGAACAACCAAGTAACTGAGGTGGGAATATGTCAAAAAGAAAGGAATTTGTTCTGGCTGGAAGTGGCGGCCAGGGCCTGGTAATGATGGGAATACTCCTGGGACAGGCGGCGAACCAGGACGGATATACAGTGGCGCAGAGTCAGTCTTACGGGATCGCAGCGAGAGGTGGTGTTTCCTTTTCCGAGGTAGTAATCAGCGATGACGTCATTGTCTATCCCAAGACAAGCAATCCAGACTTGATTTTGGCGTTGACCCAGGAAACCTATGAGATGTTCCACAAGAAATATCCGGATTGCCTGATTGTTGTGGATTCGGACGCAGTCAGTGTACCGGAGGACGAGAAAAATGCGCGCTCTCTGCCGCTGACCGGATATTGCCGGAAGGTCGGGAACATGCGTGTCCTGAATCTGTTGGGAATCGGTGTTGTACAGGGCTTTACCAACGCCATTTCCAATAAAGCAATGGAGGACACGATTCAAGAGCGGTTTCCCAAGGAGTGTGAGGCGAATCTGGCGGCATTTCATAAAGGAATTGAGTTCGCGGTCGCCACAAAAGAACAGTAAGGCCACTGAACCGGAGATGTACCGCAGGCAGATTCAGACGGTTGGCCAACTTCCTGTACGTTTATGGGCACGCTGATTCACCAAAGAATATCGATCGGCGTCAGAGCGATTGCTCTGCCGGGCTTGGAATGCATGGATGCCTGGCTCTGTGCAGGAATGGCCTATCGTTTCCGAAAAAACCGGACAGAGGTGGTAACAAAGTTTTCCCCCCTGTCCGGTTTTCCTTGCTAAGACGCTTGAGATTATGGAGAATGAGGTAGTATGAAGGGGATTATTCTGGTATTGACAGCCGCACTGCTGTACGGGGTGGCTCCATCCATTCAAAATATTGTTATGGATATGGGGGCAGGACCAGCTGCGATAACCGCATGCTGTTATTTGATCAGTATGACGCTTTCCCTGCTTACCGCTAAAGTTCAAAAACATGCCATACGCGTGACCTTGAAACAATTTTGTCGTCTGCAACGAAAAAAGCTGTATTGTTGACCTCCCAACCTGCGTCAAAACCTTTTGGATCGGTCTGCTGAATTCAATTGCATTTATGATCTTCAGCATGGTTAATCAGGTTCCCTTTCCTTCAACAGTTTCTATGTGGGGTGGAACAGTATTAGCCGCTGTTATGGTGTGGGCGGCCATGTATACGCTAGTGGCCGGAATTTCACGGATTGGAGCGACGAAGGCATCCTTTTTCTGCATTGCTGAGCCGGTCACCAGCGTGGTAGTCAGTTCGCTTATCTTTTCCTATACGCTGGGAATCCAGGAAATTTTGGGATCTGTATTGATGGTGTGCGCGATGATATTTAATGCCCTTGGAAAATCATCCGGGAGTACGATAGACGACCCGGCGGCAGGTGTTGCCAATACAGTGTCAAAGGACGAGCAGTCGTCCTAACCAAGTATTAATACGGGAAAACGAGTAACTGAATGAACTATTATCGAAAGGAGAAATTAACTTGGACGCTTTATCCAAGGTTATGACCGCAGAAGAGGCCGTTTCTTGTTTTGTAAGGGATGGAGACTGCCTGGCGCTGGGTGGCTTTGTGACAAATCGCCGGCCTTACGCACTGGTGCGGGAAATTATCCGCCAACGCAAAAGGCGTCTTTATCTGGAGGGAGGACCCTCCGGCGGGGATATGGATATGCTGATTGGCGCGGGTTGTGTGGAGATTATAATGGTGTCCTATATTGCCAATTCCGGATATACCATGGTCTGCCGTCGCTTTCGGGATGCTGTGGAGCATGGCCGAGTTCTGTTTGATGACTACTCTTTGGATGTACAGACCATCGCCTATCACGGCGCAGCATTAGGCTTAAGTTATGTACCGGTCAAGAATATGCTGGGTTCTGACCTGGCTGACAAGTGGGGAATTTCGGCGGAGAAACGCAAGAAGTACCCCAAACTTCCACCGCTGAAATTTGTAATTCAGGAAGATCCGTTTCATCCGGGTAGTCAGGTGTGCTGTGTTCCAACACCGCAGATTGATGTGGCCTGTATTCATGTCCAGGAAGCGAGTCCGGACGGCACCTGTTATATCGAGGGGCCGCAGTTTCAGGATTTGGATATTGCCATGGCGGCTCGGCATACCATCGTTTCCTGTGAACGGCTGGCTTCGGATGAGGAGATGCGTCGCCATCCAGAACGCAATACACTGACGGGACTGTGCGTGGATGCAGTGGTACCGGCGGTCTATGGTGCACACCCGTCGCAGTGCTTTGGTTGCTATGACTATGACAGTGAACTCTATTTGTACTATGATAAGGCCAGCCGTACCCAAGAAGATTTTGACGTCTTCATTCGTGACTATGTAGATTTGTGTCCCACCCATGGAGACTATTTGAACAAGATTGGGGCGGAGCATCTGACAGACTTGTGTGTCAGGCCAGGGTATGGCTATCGGCCCGGCCTGAAACGTCGCTGAGGGAGGCGTAAGAGCAGTGGAATATACGGCAAAGCAGATGATGGCCGTGGCGCTATCGCGGCAGATCGAAGATGGGAAGACTTATATCATCGGTACGGGATTGCCCTTAATTGGCGGCACTCTGGCTAAAAATACCCACGCCCCCAATGCCCATTTAATTTTTGAGACGGCCCTGTTTGAAGGAAACCCACAAGAGGTGCCAACCAGTGTTTCTGATTTGCGCATCAACTATCAGGCCTCTGTGCTGTGGCCGCAATACCGCTATTTTGGGTTTCAAGCGCTGGCTGCTCGCACTGGGGTGATCGATGCAGGATTTCTGGGCGGCGCCCAGATCGACCCCTATGGGAATCTGAACTCCACCAGCATCGGTGACTACTTCCGACCGACCACTCGGTTTTCCGGGTCCGGCGGAGCCAACGGCATCGCAACCTACTGCGATACTGTTATCATTATGAAACATGAGCCGCGCCGGTTTGTGGAGCATGTTGACTACATTACCAGTCCGGGCTGGATTGAAGGGCCGGATGGGCGGGCAAAGCGGGGCCTTAATGACAGGGGGCCACGGGCTGTCATCACAGAATTGGGCGTGATGCGTTTTGGCGAGGATAAGCGTATGTACCTTGCAGAATACTTTCCGGGCGTAAGTCTGGATACGATTCGGGAACGAACGGGTTTTGCGATGGATTTGTCCCGGGCGGTGGAGGCGCAGCCGCCGGAAGACGCGGTCTTGGAGATCCTGCTGAAAAAGGTGGACCCAATGCGCATCATGATTTAAAGGAGGAAACACAATGGCGGCACTGAATTATCTGGGGGTTGCCCTGGTCTTGATGCTGATCATTGGGGTCGGTATCTATTCAGGGCGCAAAGTGAAGTCGGCCGCCGACTTTGCAACCGGCGGCGGCAAGGTAGGACCTTGGATGATCAGTGGCACTATCATGGGCGCGCTGGTCTCAAGTCAGGCCAGCATCGGGACAGCTCAATTGGCGTTCAGCTATGGTGTTTCTGCCTGGTGGTTTACGCTGGGCTCTGGCCTAGGGTGTCTGATCTTGGCACTGGGCTATGTGCGTCCTTTGCGCCGCAGTGGCTGTACGACGTTGATGGCCGTTATTGACGGGGAGTATGGACATCGAGTGGAATATGCTGGCTCTGTGCTGAGTTCAATCGGCATTTTTATCTCGGTTCTGGCCCAGGTCGTGTCGTGTACAGGTCTTATCACTGTAATTTTTCCAGTATCTACAGTGGTAGCAGCGGCCTTGTCCGTGCTGCTGATGACTGTCTATGTAGTGTTTGGCGGTGCCTGGGGGGCTGGTATGGGTGGTATCGTAAAACTGGTGCTGCTCTATGCCGCCTGTATTGCCGCCTTGGCAGCGGTATTGGTGCTCAGCGGTGGTTTAAATGGTTTGAGGGATGACCTACAAAGCGCGTTGGTCGGAACGGCGCAAGGTGCGGCCGCAGGAATTAAAAGTCTGAAGGATATGTCTGCACGCTATGGAAGTCTGGTCGCACGGGGGGTGGCCAAAGACATCGGTTCCGGCCTTTCGCTGTTGCTGGGCGTTCTGTCTACGCAGACCTATGCACAGGCGATTTGGTCCGGGCACAGTGATCGTACCGCACGACGGGGGGCCCTCCAGGCGGCAGTGTTGATCCCGCCAATCGGAATTGCTGGAATCGCCGTCGGCCTTTTTATGCGCAGTCACTATATTACTCAGGCGGAAGCAGATGCGCTGCTGTCCTCTGGGCAAGCGCTGCCAGGAGGAATGGGGGTCCTGACCTCGACCATTCAGGTCTTTCCCACGTTTGTCGTCAACCATATGCCGGTGCTCTTTGCGGGCGTTGTGCTGGGAACCCTGCTGATTACAGTAGTAGGGGGTGGAGCGGGCCTGTCGTTGGGTGTGGCCACTATCATGGTAAACGATATCTATAAAAAGATTTCCGCTCGTTTTGAATCGACCGCCATGGCGCTATTCGCAACACGTGGTACGATACTGGCCGTATTGGCGGTCTCGGCAATCATTGCTTGTATTGTGCCGTCGGCCACAATTAATGACTTCGGGTTTCTTTCAATGGGACTTAGAGGGGCTGTAGTTTTTATTCCGCTTACATGCGCGCTTTTTTTGCCGGGCAGGATAGATTGGCAGTTTGCACTGCTTTCGACATTGGGAGGACCGTTGGGAGTCCTGTTGGGAAAACTGCTCAAGGTCGGGGTCGACCCACTATTTATCGGGATGGGAGTTTCACTTTTTATGGCTTGCCTGGGCTGCGTAATGGGGGACAGAAAACGGAGAGCGCTCGCAAACAGCAGGGAGAAATGAAGCTAAATTTAGAACACTGATCTGATACGATTCCTTGGTGAAAGGTATCTGTCGATTTACGTGATATGCTATGAGATTCAATTGTGGAGGGAAGGCAGTGTCCTCTCATTTTTCATCAGATGACAAATTGATACAGATGACGCAGACACCCGTGCGGCGCTTGGTGGTCACTATGGCCGTGCCGACGATTATCAGTATGTTGGTGACCTCAGTCTACAATATGGCAGACACCTATTTTGTTGGAAAGATCGGGACAAGCGCCACTGCAGCTGTAGGTGTGACGCTTCCGCTCATGTCCATCTTTCAGGCGATTGCTTATACGCTTGGACAGGGTTCCGGAAACACGGTGGCAAGGCTGTTGGGGCAGAAGAAGAGGGAAGATGCAGAGGTGTTTGTGTCTATCGCCTTTTTCAGTGCGTTTTTCTGTGGCGTTATAATCTCTGCGTTGGGTACAATTTTGCTGGAGCCGCTCGTGGGGCTTTTAGGGGCCACGGCGACCAGCGCCCCTTATGCCAGTGCTTATATTCGCATTATTCTGTTGGGAGCGCCCTTCATTATTGCATCATTGACGCTCAACAATCAATTCCGTTTTCAGGGGAATGCTGTTTTTGGTACGATAGGGATTTTTGCCGGAGCAATCATCAACATTGTACTTGACCCTGTTTTTATATTTAAAATGAGTATGGGAACGGGCGGTGCGGCGTTGGCGACAGTGCTCAGCCAATTTCTTGGATTTTGCATACTGGTATGTGGAACCTTTCGGGGAACCAATATTCGATTGTCCTTTCGGCGGTTTTGCCCCACTTGGAAACGGTACTATATCATCCTGCTCAATGGGTTGCCCGCGTTTTGGCGGCAGGCGCTTTCCAGTCTTGCGGTTGTGCTTTTGAATATTGCGGGACGGTCCTTGGGCGGGGATACAGTGGTAGCTGCCATGAGTATCGTTTCACGGGTCACACTGTTTGCAAGTTATGTAATTTTGGGGCTGGGACAAGGATACCAACCGGTTTGCGGATTTAATTATGGTGCTGGCCTCTATGAGCGGGTGAGGACAGCATTCGTATTTCTGGTACGGGCAGCGTTAGAAATATCACTGGGACTGGCTGTGCTCGGATTTGTCTTTGCTCCGCAGGTGGTGGCCCTCTTCCGACGAGATGATCTGGAGGTCATTCAGGTTAGTGCATTGGCACTGCGGTTTCAGTGCCTAACATTTCCGCTGACTGCTTGGATTACGCCAACTAATATGACGTTACAAACGACTGGTCACTCCATTCAGTCTATGGTGCTCTCCATGTTCCAAAAGGGACTCACTTTTGTACCACTCATTTTAATTTTGCCGCCGTTATTGGGCGTATTTGGAATCCAGATTAGTCAATCCTTGGCTGATATTTTTACCTTTCTGATCGCACTGCCGTTAGGTCTTGGAGTTTGGCGGGAGTTGCGTTTTGACCAAGGGGACGAGAAAGATGGAGAAGTGGAAAAGATCAGAGATAATGAATGACCTAAACAGTGATGATTAAGGGGACAATATGAATCAATTCCAATCCTATATACCGACGTGTGTTTTGTTCGGAGAAGGGCAGCTGATGCATCTGCATGAGAAACGCCTTCCGGGAAAGAAAGCGCTTATTGTAATATCCGAGGGGCAGACTGTAAGGCGGTATGGATACCTGGAACGGTTAGAGAAGGAACTGGATTTAGCAGACGTAGCATATGCGGTATTTGACAAAGTTAGATCGAATCCAACGAGGGCAAATGTTATGGATGGTGTAAGGGCCGTTAAAGCCAGCGGTTGTGACTTTGTGATTGCATTGGGCGGCGGATCCGTTATAGACTGCAGTAAATGCATCGCCCTTATGGCAATGAATGAGGGCGATATTTGGGATTATAGCTTGAGTGCAGCAGGAGGGAAAAGGGTACCCCAATTTGAAGCACTTCCCACGGTAGCCATTACAACTTCGGCGGGAACTGGCAGTGAAGTTAACATGGCGGCAGTGATTTCGGATGATGCGCGAAACGAGAAGACTGCATTTCGATTTACTTCCATGTTCCCTGCGATTGCAGTTGTAGATTCAAGCCTGATGGTAAGTGTACCTCCAAAACTTACGGCATATCAGGGAATGGATGCTTTTTTTCATGCTTCTGAGAGTATGATCAACAATAAGAGACACCCCTTATCAGAACTGTTTGCCTTAAAGGCAATAGAGCTGATTGCGCATGCGCTTCCAATTGCCTATCGGGATGGCGGGAATGAGGTGGCCCGCGCAGAAATGGCGCTTGGCAGTACGCTGGCTGGCTATTACATGTTCTGTACCTCTGGACATCGAATAGAGCATGTGATGGGAAGTTACCACCCAAACCTGATCCATGGCGCAGGACTAATTATGACAGCGCATGCTTACTATGCGTTTTTTGCGGGGAAAAAAGCAACCGAAGAGGCCATGATCAAGATGGCAAAGGCAATGGGCATAGCGAACGCTGCTTCCGGCGCGGATTTTGTGACGGCATTGGATCATTTGATTGCTGCAATTGATTGCGCAGATTTGAAAATGAGTGACGCAGGAATTGGGAAAGAGGAATTGCAGTGCTATCCTCGGAAAATCCACGAGGTTTTAGGCGGTGATATTACTGCAGATCCTCTGCTTCTCAGGGATAGGGACTATTTGGAAATCTATGAACGGGCGTATCGATAGCCGTGAGCAAGCAAATGAAATATGTGATATGGAAATGACCGCAAAGTGTCGGATCAATGAGCTGTACCTGTTTTGGGCTACATCTGCGGCTGTATGTATATCCATACGCCCCCTCTCCAAGCTGGAGTGATTACCTATTAGATGTCGGGGTGGGGAGAGTCTTCCGATAGAGTAATCCAAAAACAAAAAGGTGGAATCAAACCATGCACAAGGCCTTGCGTTGCCGATCTTTTACATCTCAAGTCATTTGCAAGAATGCCGCCTAACAAGGGCGTTATAACGCCAAAATTTTCATTTCTGGCATTTGTTGTATTCTGATGGGCAGGCGTAGTGTGGGGGCACTCCGGATTCGGAGATATGAGGGGGAGGGGGGGCAGTGAGGCTTATGTATCAATCAAGGGGATGAACACGGCCGCTGAAAAAGACATGTCGGCACTTTTATGGGGGACCACCCCCCTAGCGCGTATGAGCGCCGCTCAGAAGGCATGAACCCACCCGAGTTCAGCCGACAAATCTTAAACTCTTTTTTTGACCGGGGGTGTGGAGCAAGGATGGAGCATGAGAATTGAACAACGAGCGAACAATGAGAAAGCCCCTTTTAGGGCCTCCAAAATCTTTGATCATTATACTCCCGCAGTTTCCGGCTGATCTGTGGACAGCGCAGGGCGCGGAGGGTCTGTGCCTCCCGCTGCCGCACACGTTCCGGGGGAATGCCGGTCTCTGTGCTGAACTCCCGGGGCGTCTTTCTGTGGTAGAACCGCTTACTCAGGATATCCGTCTGAGCCGCTGAGAGCCGCTCCAAGGCTCGTTTCAGCACATCATGGTTGTTGTGGCACTCGCATCTCGTCTCCGGCCGGGAGATCAAGACTGTGGGCCTGGTGGACGGGGTAGCGCCGCTGCTTCTTGCGTCAATACCCCGCAGCCTTTGCAAAACGGGTTTACAGGTGCAAGATGCAGGGACAAATCGATCTGTTCCACAATGGGGACCGCTGCGGCGGTCCCTGCTCTATTTTAACCTGAGGAACGCTTTTGCCCTGGTAATAAAACGATGGCGGTACTGATCGGTGAGCCTCCACAGCCTGCATTTGAGCCGGAAGAAGGTCGCCTCTCGCATCCTGTGAGGGCGCTCCGGTTCGAAGTGGGGCAGGTCCATGGGACAAGGCACATCCTCCAGCCCGAAGCGCTGCCGCAGCAGCTTCACTGCCTGCCGGTAAGGCTGAAATTCATCGTGGGCGGTCTGCTGGCTGCGATAGTTCAGCCTTGCACAGTGGCGGCACCGAAACCGCCCCCATCGCAGATAGAGAAACCTCACCCGGCGCCCGCAGCCCGGACAAAGGAAGAAGGGGCGGGCGCCGCCATAGTGGTTGGGCAGTTTGGATAATGCCACCTGTTCGGATACCGCCCCCCTTCCTGCCTGATAGGCCAGCCATACCGCGTCTTCTCCCACAGTCAGCACGATTGCGTTCCCGCTGCTCCAGGCGGCGGTGTATCTGCCGGACTGGGCCGCATCCCTGAAGCTGTCCAGCCGGTCACAGTACTCTACCGTCCCGTGGGTCCGATTCTGACCGCCCCTGCTCATATCCTCCGCCTCCGTTCGCCTAAATCGTAAGCCGATCTCTCCGGACGCCCACACGATAGCGAGCGTTTTTTCGTCCGGGATTTTTCGGGCCTGCAGATCCGTCCTCTCGTTGTCCCACATCCGCTGTATCCGTTGTTCCAGCAATGCCGAGTGGATCGGTGCCCATATCACAAACCCATTGTACGCCAATGGATGCCGAAAATGTGGTCCGGTGTGGTCCGGTAATTTATAGTCCTCTCGCGATTCCTAAGAAAATTTTTACCGCTATAAAATGGTGGACCGCACCGGACCACACTTCCATTTCAGGCCCAAAATCAAGGATCGTTTTGAGGTCTCCCGCCCTGCTCCGGCAGGGCGTTTTTTCCGGATTTCCGCAAAACCCTCCATAGACTGGCGGAATGTGGGCAGGGCTTCCGCAAATTGGCCGTTGCGGACACACCAATCCTGGTAAGCCCGGTATGCATCCTCGGTCCGGATCTCGCCGGATAGATCCGGCGTCAGCATGTCCTCCACGAACCGGCTGATCTTATCGCTGTCCTTCCGGTACTGCTCTGTGGCTTTCCGTACGGCAGCGGGCGGATCAAATCCGGTCTCCCGCAGCATCCACAGCCCATCCAGGCACCAGTTGAGGACGCCGCTGAGATTCTCGGGCCGGGCCAGCATCCGTTTAAGCCCTTTGTCCTGCTCCGTCTCAGTAAAATGACGTTCAAAAGGGATTACCTTGACGCGGCCGGAGCTGAATACGGTCACATCGGTCACCTTTGGCAGGTGGTTGGTATTGATGAAGAGCTTGAATTGAGGCCGGTACTCGAAGGAGTTCTCATTGAGAAAGCGGGACGTAATGGTATCATTTCCCGTCAGGGTTTTTACCAATGACGCAGACAGCGCCATCTGCTTTCCTGGTTCGGAGATATTGACAGCCCGTGCGCCGGCCAGGCGGGCAATGTCCTCGCTGGGGCCGCTGCTGTTCGTGTTCTGCTTCTGTGCGATGGTATCTGGTGTGGCTGCCCTGCCGTAGCCGCCCTGAAGACGCATATAGGTCTCTGAGATCGTGCCCTTTCCGTTGCGGGTGGTAGCCCCATAGAGGAGAAACAGACATTCCTCCGATGTATCCCTGGTCAGGCCATACCCCATCGCCTTTTGGAGAAATGCGGCTTTGTCCAGGTCGCCTTGCATGACCTCGTCAACGACCTGCTCCCACCGTTCACACCGGACGTTTGGGTCATACAGGACTCCGGATACCGTAGCAAGCATATCCTCCGCCCGATGAGGATGAAATACACGGGGGCGGAGATCCAGCGTACCATTCAGGCAATTGAACAAAAATGGGTCGGCGTCAAAACGTGAAAGCTCCACCGGGTATACGCTGGCGGCGTCTTTCAAAATGGTCTCGCGGTGATTGCGGCGCTGCCAGCGTGTCACAAAGTCCAGATATCCGCTGCGCTGCTGCTCATCCTTGATCGACAGGGCATAAACCGTCAGCGCATCGGCCAGCGCTTTGCACAGTTCCATCACCCGGAGATTCCCGGTATCCGGTACCCACACCCTGCCGTCATAGACAAACCACTTCCTGCGCTCCGGTACGTACCGGGCGCGGTCCCTGTACCAGTCGGCAAACAGATTGCCGCTGCCGATGTCGTTCCAGCCGTAATGCTCGTTCTTCTCCGGGTGAAGCCCTGCCAGTGTTGCCGGACCGGCGGCAGTCCCTGTGGTAAGCTTGTCCGACTTGCGCCGAAAATGCGCCCGGGGATCATAGCCACCAACACAGCCGGCGATGGCGTTCTGAAGGGTGATGGCGCCATAAGTGCTGCCTGCCTGAGGCCGATCCCACTTCTCACGCATCAGGCCGGAGCAGCGGAAGAGACGCTCTGCCTGCTCGGCGTTGCCGTTGCTCCACCAGACCAGTGCGTTGCAGAGGGCCAGATCCGCCTCTGAGTGCGACTGATACCCAGTAGTATTGCCCTCCCACAGAAGGGAAAAAGCTGCTCCGTTCCTGCCCTGTTTGGCCTTTTCGATGAGGGACGTGTCGTCCAGATCAGTATCTCTGCCAGAGGGACCATGAGAAGCCGCAGACCGCGAAGGCCGGCTCATGTACTTTTCCAATACGGCCTGCAGCTGTTCCCCACGCTCCTCCAGGTCCAGTCCTGGGGTAAGTGTGCTGCCGGTGACCGTCACATATTTGTTGGTGCACCCGGCTATGTAGACCTCCAGGCCCGCGTTCTGATTGTTGATGTAGTACCGGGCCTTATCATACCGAAAGCCGCTTGCCTTGAAGAGGATCCGCAGGCCGGTCCCGCTGGGGGAATATTCGGTATAGGCGGACATAGCGGACATGACGTCCAATGCCAGGGCTGATATCTCCCCGCCTTCATTGATACAGTGGTCGATGTCGATTGCACCCAGGCTGTCAAACACGCCCACGCCTACCCCGTCATACCGGTCTGAGGCCGGCAGGGCAACCGCCAGGGGGGCAAAGGCGGCCCGGTTGGTACTCTGAGCCCTGCCGCCGGTCTTCGGGTTATAAGGGACCTTGGTGGCCCTGGTTCCCCGGGTCTCATACCGCCAGCAGCAGAACAGGCCGTGTTCCCGCAGTTCAGCGGGGAGGTTTTCCGGTTGTAACATTCAGCTGCTCCTATTGCAATACATTTGGACAGGGAAGCCGGGGGTGGGAAGGCTTATGGCTGGACCAGTCTTTATGCAGGTAATCCTGCTCATGCCTGCATCACCGCCTCTACGATCTTACCCAGCGTGCTCACCTTGGCATCCAGCACCTCTTTCGCGCTGTCCGCCATAAACTCCCGCAGTTCGCCCAGGCGTATCATTGGGCATCCGTCCCGCTTGTACCGGATCAGCCCGCCGGGACTGATGTTGTACGCCCAGCTTCCCTTTGCCTCGTTTTCGACCGCAAATCCAAACGGGGCACGGCCCTGCTGCAAGGCAGCGTACAGAGTCGTTGTGGACCACCCCACAAATGGGGCCGCCACCTCGACAGGCACGTTCGCATAAGACATCACCGTCTCTTCACTCGGCGGCGGAGCTGCCGTCCTCTTCATAATGCTTCCTCCCGTATAATGTAATGTGATGGTCAGGGACCGGCGGTGGATTTAGATTATGCCGTTTCTTGACCATTGGGAATGCCAGTGGCCAATCCCTGCTCTAAAAGGGTCCGCACGATCTCAGCGTATGAGCATCGAATAAAACGGTCATTCTTCCTGAGTTCAAGGATTTTTTATCCATTTCGTCCGGGAGTGCAATCGTAATCCGCCGCATATCAGTCATATCGTTCACCACCTCTATTCTCAGTCCAGGATCTTGTTCTGATTTTTATTATAGTTCAGAACCTAAGGGCCATCAAGCGAAAGTTCAGAACCTGAACGTACAAAAGTTCGCAACTATTTTTGTGCACTTTTATATGAACTTATGCTTGAAATGGTGATGAACCGATGATACTATTTAAAAAGAAAGAACGAGGTGAGGTATATGCCAACGGAAAAACCCAGGGTTACGTTCACCGTCAGCCCGGAGACCTTAGAAAAGATTGAGGAATACCGCTTTTCTAATAAATCAAAAAATCAGACGCAGGCCATCCTGTCTCTGATTGAAAAGGGCCTTTCCGCATATGGACCAACAACAAAAAAAGCCCCCTCCGATCTCTCGGAGGAGGCGATAAAGGTCGCAAAAGATTACGGCGCTCTTGACCGGCCGGGGAAAAATGTGGTCAGGGCGGTCATTGCCGAGGAGGGCAAGCGGGTAAAGGCGGAGAAGGCGCGGCACAAGGTGGCCGCTCTCCAGCCGCAGGAGCGCCGGTATATCCCACGCTACTTTACTCCGGCGGCTGCCGGCATGACCTCCCCGGCAGAAGGGCAGGACTTCGACCTCATCGAGACCGGGAATGATGTACCGTGGAACGCGGACTTCGCGGTCAAGATCAGCGGCGAATCCATGGAACCTTATATCATGGACGGTTCCACGGTCTACGTGAACCGGGAGCCGTTGGAGAACGGGGATGTCGGAATCTTCTACATCGACGGGGATATGATCTGCAAGCAGTATTACAAGGATGAAAACGGCAATACCCACCTGCTCAGTCTGAACCGGGCGTGGAGAAGCGCCGACCGGTACATCAGTGCCCTTGATACGGATACGATTACGATGTACTACGGCCGCGTCATCCTCCCGCGCAAGCCGATGATAAGCATGGCTTGAAGGAAAGGAAGATTGTAATGAACAATGAAGAAAAGATTCTGGCAATGCTGGAGAAGCACGGGGAGATGCTGGAGCGGATGCAGACATCTATCTCCGCTCTGAAGGAAGATGTCTCCTGCCTGACGACCGGACAAACCAAGCTGGAGGCAGATGTGTCCGGCATAAAGACCCGACTGGACGTAGATATCACAAAGAAGCTTAATTTGCTGGCTGAGGGCCAGCAGACGCTTCTTGAGACGCTCGCGCCCAAGAGCCGTGTGGAGGTGCTGGAGGACGAGATGGTCTTCCTGAAGTCCGTCATTAAGGCGCTGTCGCAGGAAATTGCCGAGCTGAAAAAGGCGCAGTAAAGTAAAAACCGCCCCCGGTGCTGTAACACCGGGGGCGGAAGCTGCACGGGCCCCTAACCATCACGAAAGACGCCGCTATGCCCTTTTATTGTAAGCGAAAGGGTGTGAAATTGCAATAGGAGGAATCAGAAAAATGAGGAGGGCAAATGGAACCGGCAGCGTTGTGAAGCTGTCTGGGAAACGTAGGAAGCCATATGTGACAAAACTATCTGCAAAGGACAAATACGGCATCTACCGGCAGATCGTACTCGGTTACTACGAAAAGGCAAGAGACGCTCAGGCTGCGCTTGATGGCTATAACAGGAAGCTTATGGGGACTCCGTCTCTTACCGCGGACAACCTGTCCACCACGTTTGGCGATATCTATGACCTGTGGTCGGTCCGTAAATACTAGAAGGCCGGGAAGGCATCCGTCGCAAGCTACCGGGCGTCGTGGGCCCGCCTGTCGGCCCTCTCCGGCGTGAAAATGCGCGAGGTATCCATAGACCATCTGCAAGGCATAATCGACCAGGATGAGGGCGCAGGGCTGTCGAAATCGTCCATCAACAACGACAAAATACTGATGAAGGCGCTGTTCCGGTATGCGCTGGAGCGCGATATCGTATCCAGGGACTACTCTGATTTCGTCCAGCTGCCGGGTGTCGGGCCGAAGCATGAGAAAGGCGCGTTCAACGATTTGCAGGTGAAAAAGCTGGAACAGCTGGCCGCCGACGGCTTCCCATGGGCCGACACTGTTTTGATGCTCTGCTATACCGGATTCCGCATCACGGAGTTCCTGACGCTGACACGCTTCTCGTATGACGTGACGGGCAACTATCTGCGCGGCGGCATCAAGACCGACGCCGGACGCAACCGTATTGTGCCGGTACACCCGAAGATCAAGCCGTACCTGCTCCGCTGGCTGGATAAGGACGGGGACACGATCATTTGCCGGGATAATGGTTCGTCGATCAGCTCCAGCTATTACAGGGACGCTATTTTCGGGTCAATCGCAGATGCGCTGGGCGTCCCACAGGCCACACCTCATTGGTGCAGGCACACGTTTGCCACCATGATGCACGATGCGGGCGCTCCCGAATTGGAAACCAAACGCATTATGGGCCACGCAAATAAGGACGTTACAGAGGACTATACCCACACGGATATACAGCGTCTGACAAGTGCAATTTTGCTGTTGGCATAACTCACAATAACTCGCCGTTTGTAACGCGCTGGTAACGTACTTGTAACAAATCTTCCGCAAACCATTGCGGCGCAACGGGTTTGCTTCACAAAATCTTAATGTCATTTTAAGATTTGCCCTACTGTTTTCTAAAGAAACCTCCTTTATACTATACCTTGTAAAAGGAGGGAAACGCTTTGAAAATCCTCATACTGACCGGAAAGTTCGGCATGGGCCATTATTCGGCCTCCCTGTCCCTCCGGCAGCAGCTGCTGCGGGCCTTCCCGCAGGCGGAGGTGGACGTGGAGGACCTGGTGGCCTATGCCATGCCCAACGTGTCCAAGACCGTCTATCAGTGTTTCAACCTGCTGGTCACCCGAGGCAGCGGGCTGTTTAATATGTACTATAAACTCACCGAAAACGCGCATATGGAATTCCGGCCCGCGTTCGAGCCCGTCTTTCTGGATGCGCTGGAGGAACTGCTGACGCAGCGGAGACCGGATGCGGTGGTGGCCACCCATCCCATGTGCGCCCAGCTGGTATCCCGCTACAAAAAGGAAAACGGCAGTACCCTGCCCCTGGTGACCTGCGTCACCGACCTGTCTTCCCACTCCGAGTGGATCACCAGCGGCACGGACTGCTATCTGGTGGGGTCCAACGACATCCGGGAGCGGCTGGCGGCCAAGGGTGTGGAGCGCTCCATCATCTGCGTCACCGGTATCCCGGTGCGCTCGGAATTCAAACGCCCGGTCCAGCGCAGGGCCGGGCGGGAGCGGCATCTGCTCATTATGGGCGGCGGCCTGGGGCTGCTGCCCCGGCGGGACAAGTTCTACGAACAGCTCAACGCCCTGCCCGGCGTGAAGACCACCCTCATCACCGGAAACAACCGCAAGCTTTACGAGCGCCTGGCGGGCAAATATCAAAACATCGAGGTGCTGGGCTATACCGACCGGGTCTACGACTATATGGCGCGCGCCGACCTGGCGCTTACCAAGCCGGGCGGCATTACCCTGTTCGAGACCATCTTTTCCGAGCTTCCCATCCTGGCCTGGGAGCCTTTTTTGCAGCAGGAAAAGAACAATGCCCGCTTCCTGGTGAAGCGGGGATTGGGCCGGGTAGCGGCCAAGGAGCCGGAGGCGTGCCTGGCGGCCATCCGCGCGCTGATCTACGACGACGAAGCGCTGGAGTCCATGGCCCGGAATATGCGGGACATGAAGGGACAGCTGGAGGAACAGAGCCTGGGTCACATCCTGTCGGCCCTGGCCGCGCAGCGGAAGGAGGTGTGCGCCTGATATGAATCGGAAAAGAACCTGGCTGGGCGCCGCCCTGCTGCTGGCGCTCATGGGCGCGACCGGTTTCCTCCTGCTGCGGGAACAGCCTGTCGCGCGGCTGGCGGCGGTGCTGGGACAGGTGAAGCCGCTTTATGTGCTGGCCGGTCTTGGCTTGATGCTGCTCTTTATAGGCTGCGAGGCCCTTTGTTCCCGGCTGATCCTGAGCCGGCTGGGCCATCGCGCTCCTTACCGCCGGTGTCTGGGCTACTCCTTCACCGGATTCTATTTCAGCTCCATCACCCCTTCCTCCACCGGCGGGCAGCCCGCCCAGATCTACTATATGTCCAGGGACGGGATCCCCGCCGCCCACGGGACGCTGAATATGATGCTCATCGCCGTATGCTATCAGGTGGTGGTGCTTCTCTACGCTCTGGGCGTGGTGCTCTTCCGCTTCGATCTGCTGGCCAATCTGGGCGGAGGGCTGGCGCTGCTGCTCCTGTTCGGCGGGGCGGTCAACCTGGCGCTCACGGGGGGGATGCTGTGCCTCATGTTCCTGCCGGGCGCGGCAAGAGCGCTCACCGGGTGGGTGCTGAACCTGCTGGAGCGCCTGCACCTGGTCCGGAATCGTCCCGCTGCGGAGGAAAAGCTGGAGCATCAGATGCAGGAGTACCGCCGGGGCGCCGACTGCGTTAAGGCCAATCCCGGCCTGATCCCCATCCTGGCCGGTGTGACCGCGGTGCAGCTTACCGCGCTGTTTTCGGTGCCTTTTGTGGTGTATCGCGCCTTTGGACTGTCCGGCTACAGCGCCGCAGATATCATCTGCACCCAGGCGCTGGTGACGCTGGCGGTCTCCTCTCTGCCGCTTCCGGGTGCGGTGGGCGCCTCTGAGGGAGGCTTTGTAAAGGCCATGACCCTGTTCTTCGGCTCTGCGCTGGTCACCCCCGCGGTGCTGCTCTCCCGGGGGATCAGTTTCTATTCCTTCCTGCTCATCAGCGCGGGGGTGACCCTCTGGGTCCACTTTCGCACCAGCCGTCCGGCGCAGGCGGCACAGCCGGTCATCGTCACCCCCAAAAAGCCCAAGAGGGTTCGGGGCACGGTGACCAGCTGGTAGAGCGGGGATCTTAGGAAAAAATGCCGGCCCTCTTGTGAGGGCCGGCGCTTTGTTTTATAATGCTGAGGGACAGAAAAAGAAGGAGGTCGGGCGTATGAACTATCTGGGTATTGATCTGGGCGGCACCAATGTGGCCGCCGCCGTGGTGGATGACGCGGGGACGATCCTGGGCCGGGCCAGCCTGCCCACGCCCCGGGGGGTGGAGCCGGTGGCCGACGCCATGGCCGCCGCGGCCCACGCGGCGGCGGTGGACGCGGGGGTCGGCTGGGAGGAGATCGCCACGGTGGGCGTGGGCTCTCCCGGCACCATCCAGCCCGCTGAGGGGGTAGTGAAATACTGGTCCAATCTGGATTTCCGGGACGTGCCTCTGGCGGCGCTGCTGGAAGCGCGGCTGAACAAAGAGATTCACCTGGAAAACGACGCAAATGCCGCCGCCCTGGGGGAATATGCCGCCGGGGCGGGCAAGGGCAGCTCGTCCATGGTGGCCATTACGCTGGGGACCGGCGTGGGCGGCGGCGCGGTGCTGGATGGGAAGCTCTACACCGGCTTCAACTACGCCGGGCTGGAGGTGGGGCACTTCGTCATTGAGTACAACGGACGTCCCTGCACCTGCGGGCGGCGCGGATGTTTGGAAGCCTATTGCTCCGCCACCGCCCTGATCAAGCGCACCCGGGAGGCGATGCAGGCGCACCGGGATTCCAAGCTGTGGGAGCTGGCGGGGGGGAGCGAAGGGGTCAACGGCCGCACGCCCTTTGACGCCGCCGCCCTGGGGGACGCCGCCGCCGGGCAGGTCATCGACGAGTATGTCAGCTACCTGGGCTGCGGCGTGGCCAGCCTGGTCAATATCTTTCAGCCGGAGGTATTCTGCATCGGCGGAGGACCCTCCGCCCAGGGGGAGACCCTGATGGCCCCGGTACGGTACATCCTCAACCGGGAGGATTACGCCCGCAACCAAGTCCACCGCACCCGGCTGGTACGGGCCCAGCTGGGCAACGACGCGGGGTTGATCGGCGCGGCGCTGCTGCCCAAATTCCGCTGAAAAGCCGCGGCGCCCCCGGCCGGATGTTTTCCGGCCGGGGGCGCCGCTCCCTGTCCCGATCCGCCGGCGCGCAGGAGCTAAAGATGGGGGAATTCCTTGCGCACATAGCCGCTCCTCCGCAGCACCATGGCCAGCAGGGTGGATACCACCGCGCCGAACGCCGCCTGCACAAGGTTGCTGGGAATGCCGGCAGCCGAACCGATCAGGCTCACGGCAAAGGCCTGTCCGCCCAGCGAGGCTAAAAGCGCGTCGTACAGCCAATAGCCCGCCACCATGATGGCCTCCGCAGCCAGACCGCACACCGGCAGCGCCCAGGAGCGTTTCCCAAGACCCCGGTACAGCAGGGCGGCCGTCAGCCCCATCAGGGCCTTGATACACAAGGTCCCCGGAACCCAGGCGGCATAGCCGGACAAAAGGTCCGCCAGAGCGGGCCCCAGCCCCCCGGCGGCGGCGCCGTACACCGGCCCCAGCAGATAAGCGCCCAACAGCACGACTGCGTCGCCCAGATTCAGATAGCCCCCGGAGGGAGAAGGAACCTGAAGTACCCGGGTGGCCACATAGCCCAGCGCCGCGAACAGCGCCGTCATCACCAGCATCCGGGTCTGACGTGCCGCCGCGGCCGTATGGTGTTCCGCTGTCTTTTCCATAAAAGTTGGACCCCTTTCCATGCAGATCGCCAGAACCGGCCGGTTCTATCTGGCATTGCCATCATACGGCAAATATGGCATGATTAAAATATCCAAATTCAAGTTTTTTTATAAGGTCAGACGGGCGGCATGCTGAGGGCCTGTGATTTGCCTTACGGCAAATCACAGGCCCTTTCAAACCCTGCGCAGGGGTCCGCCTCACTGGCTGCGGGGGGCGGGGCAGCAGGCTCCTCCAGGGGGAACACCGCCAGAGAGGCGCCGAACAGCACCGCCGCAGCGATAGCGATGGCCTGCACCTTGTTCTGCTCCAGCCAGGGCTTGTAAGGGGCCAGCTTTGGAATGCCGCCGCCCAATTTGTCCAGCGCCGCATAAAGCACGACCGCAATGACCACGCAGATCGCCAGCCGGGTGATGGTCTGCTGTTTGTCCTGTCCCAATTCCATCGGCACCGCCTCCTTATCCACAGTATAGTAGCCGCGGGGGGCGGGTAGACTCGTTTTAAGCAGTTCCAATACAAAGAAATTATGTCGAAAGCGTTAAATTTCCCGAAAGAGCCTTGTCCGGGGCGGGGCGGGACAGTATAATAATGTCTGCTGAATCAACCGGCATTGCTCCGAACGCATGCGAATGGGGGCGTACGGAAATCTGAGGAAGCAAGAGGCGTGAGCATGAAAAAAAACGAGCGCAAGCCCACTGTGCCCGAACAGCCACGGCCCCGGCAGGAGGTGCCACGGGTCACACCGGACCCCACCCAGGGCCTGACCATGGAGCAGGTGCAGCTGCGCCACCGGGCGGGCTGGGCCAATACCGCGGTGGAATCCCCCACCAAGAGCGTGGGGCAGATCGTCCGGGAGAATGTGTGCACCTTCTTTAACTTCATCTTCATCGTTCTGGCGGCCCTGCTGATCGCGGTGGGCTCCTTTGACGATATGCTGTTTCTGCTGATCGCCGCGGCCAATACCGGCATCGGCATCATCCAGCAGCTGCGCAGCAAGCAGACCATCGACAAGCTCAACCTGCTCTCCGCGCCCCGGGCCAAGGTGGTGCGGGAGGGGAACCTGCTGTCCATCCCCGCCGCCCAGCTGGTGCGGGACGACGTGGCGGAGTTTTCCGCCGGGGACCAGATCCCCGCCGACGCCACCGTCCTGGCCGGACAGGTGCAGGTGAACGAGGCCCTGATCACCGGCGAGGCCGACGCCATTACCAAAAAGCCCGGGGAGGGGCTGCTGTCCGGCTCTTTCATCGTCTCGGGGAAATGCCGGGCGCGGCTGGACCAGGTGGGGGCGGACTCGTATGCGGCACGGCTCACCCTGGAGGCCAAAAAGAATGTTACCGCCGGCAAAAGCGAGATGATGGCCTCTCTGGACAAGCTCATCCGCTTCATCGGCATCGTGCTGGTCCCACTGGGGGTGGCCCTGTTCATCAAGGAGTATTATTTCCTGGAGCTGGGGGCGAAGCAGGCCGTGGTGTCCACGGTGGCCGCCCTCATCGGCATGATCCCGGAGGGGTTGTACCTGCTGACCAGCGTGGCCCTGGCGGTGAGCGTCGTACGTCTGGCCCGGGGTAAGGTGCTCGCCCAGGATATGAGCTGCATCGAGACGCTGGCCCGGGTGGACGTTCTGTGCGTGGATAAGACCGGTACCATCACCGAACCCCATATGGAGGTGGGGGAGACGGTGCTGCTGAACGAGGAGCGCTGGTCCGGCGAGGCGGTCACTGAGGTGCTCAATGCCTTCTATCGGGCGGTGGATGCGGACAACGACACCGCCAAAGCCATGCGGAACAAGTTTCACGGCGTGTCCGTATGGCATGCCTCCCATACAATTCCCTTTACCTCCGCCACCAAGTGGAGCGGGGCGGTCTTCCCGGGACACGGCGCCTACCTGGTGGGCGCGCCGGAGTTCGTGCTGGGCGCGCGCTACGCTGAGGTGAAGGAGCAGGTGGAGCCCTGGTCCGCCAAGGGCTACCGGGTGCTGCTGGTGGCGGAATACGATGGCGTGCCCGAGCAGCGGGGCCTGTCTCCCCAGCGGGTGAGCCCTATGGCCCTGGTGCTGCTGTCCAACCGGGTGCGCGCCGCCGCGCCCAAGACGTTTCAGTATTTTGCCGAACAGGGCGTCCATGTGAAGGTCATCTCGGGGGATAACCCGATCACGGTCTCCGAGGTGGCCCGTCAGGCGGGAATCCCGGGAGCGGAGCACTACGTGGACGCGGCTGCCCTGAAAAGCGACGGCGACCTGGAGCGGGCGGCGGTGAAGTACACCGTCTTCGGCCGGGTGACCCCGGGGCAGAAGCGCAAGCTGGTACGCGCCCTCCAGAAGGCAGGCCACACCGTGGCCATGACCGGCGACGGCGTCAACGACGTGCTGGCCCTCAAGGATGCCGACTGCGGCATCGCCCTGGCCTCCGGCGCGGAGGCCGCCTGTCACGCGGCCCAGCTGGTGCTGCTCAACTCCGACTTCTCAGCCATGCCGAAGGTCGTGGCCGAGGGGCGGCGGGTCATCAACAATATCCAGCGGGCGGCCGCCCTGTTCCTGGTGAAGAATATTTTCTCGTTCTGCCTGTCCATCATCTCCCTGTTTGCCTCCTTCCCCTATCCGGTCACCCCGCTTCAGCTCTCCCTTATGAGCGCCCTGACCATCGGCGTGCCCTCCTTCTTCCTGGCGCTGGAGCCCAACCACAGCCTGGTGAAGGGACGGTTCTTGGGAAATGTGTTTCGGGCGGCGCTGCCCGGCGGGCTCACCGACCTGCTGGTGATCCTGGGCCTGGAGCTTTTCTACTGGGCATTCGCGTTCACCACCGAAGAGCTGTCTACCATGGCGGCCATCCTGCTGCTGTTTATCGGCCTTCTGGTGCTCTACCAGGTGTGCAAGCCCTTCGACTGGAAGCGCCGGGTGGTATGGGGCGCCATGGCGGGCTCTTCCGCCGTGGCGGTACTGGGGTTTGGCAGCAGCTTTGGGTTGTCCCCGCTGAATATACAGACCCTGCTGATCCTGCTGGTTTTTCTGGGCCTATCCTATTCGGTGCTGCGCTTTATGCTGGGCTTCTTCCAGAACGGAGACGCCCTCGTCAACGCAGTAAAAAACCGGGGCGGAAAACGAAAACGAAATTAAGACGCGACAGCGCCCTCCGGCTCAAGGCCGGAGGGCGCTGTTCTGCGGGTAAAAAGGAGAGCCGGGCACGTTTTGATTTGCATCAGGGACGGCGGACGCTCAGGTTCAGCACCAGCGCCGCCAGGGCCAGCACTAGAAGAAGGAGGAAGGGGGCCACATAGCCGCCGGTGCTGCCCAGCAGGACGCTGGCGGCGGTGGCCATAAAGGAAGCGCCCATCAGATTGAAGTTCATAATCGAAAAATTGACGGGAAAATGCTTCGTACCATAAAAGGCGGACGTGAACGCGGAGGAGATGGTGGGACAGGCGCCGTAGGACAGACCGGTGACGCACAGGCCGATGACGCACAGAGGCACCGAAGCGGCGAGCACCGAGAGCAGCGTGACCGCGGCGGCCAGGATGGCGGTCACATTGGCCAGCAGCATGGTTCTGCGGCGGCCCAGCAGGTCGAAGAGCGCGCCGGTGAGGATGCGCCCCAGGCCATTGCACACCGAAAGCACGCCGACCAGAGTGGTGGCCAGGGCGGCGTTGGCCCCGACGGAGAGGGAGAGGTCCTTGGCAAACGAGATGACGGTGTTGCCGACCGCAGCCAGGAAGACGATGCAGAGGAACGCACGCCAAAAGGGAAAGCGGCGGATCATCTCACCGGGCGTATAATCGCGGGCCTCGAACGCCTCGTCCTTTCGGGCGGCTTTGACCTGGGGCTGAGGCAGCGCGGTATCCGGAGCGGGAAGGCGGAGGAGAAAAGCGGCGATCAGCAGCACCAGGCCCAAAGCGCCGCCCAGGAAGGAGAACGCGGCACGCCAGCCCACAGACGGGTGATCGATGAGCGCGCCCGCAAGATTGCCCAGCACCAGGGCGGAAGCGCCGAAGCCCATCATCAGCGCGCCGGAGCAGGTGCCTTTCTTGTCGGGAAACCACGCGCTGGTGGTGGAGATGATGACGTTATAAGCGATGCCGATGCCCGCGCCGCTGAGGATGCCGTAGCTCACGTAGAGCATGGCGACGCTCTGCCCGGAGAGCCGGGCGGTGAGCAGAAAGCCCGCGCAGGCGAGCAGGGCCGCCAGGATCAGGGTGAGCCGGGTACCCAGCCGCTTGGCCAGCAGTCCGCCTGCCATGCCGCCCAGACAGAAAAAGCACATGGTTAAGGTGAAATTCAGGGCCAGATTGGCCGCCGACCAGCCGAATGCGGCGGCCAGGGGGGCTTTCAGGATGGACCAGGCGTAGAGAATACCGGCGAACAGCAGGGCGATGACGCCCACCACAAGATAGAGCCAGCGGATGGAGGTGCTTGCTTGTTTCATGCTGGATACGCTCCTTATGATAAAGATTTTATATCTTGCATCTTACCAGATTGTTGAGCGATTGTCCAGAGCCAGCCAGAAATTGTACGTCAAAGGCCGGTCAGGGCCGTAAAGAGTCCGGCACACCCTGCGGATATATCCCGCCAGGCCGTTTCAAAGTCGCCGGTATACCAGGGATCGGCTACCGACCCGGGCCGGAGAGTGTAATCCAGCAGCAGATGTACCTTGTGCTCCGGGTCGCCTCCGAAGAGCCGCGTCATGCTGCGGCGGTTGGCCTCATCCATGCCGATGAACCGGTCCCAGCGGCCGTAATCCCCCGGCTGGAGCTGGACTGCACGCTTGCCGGAGGGATCGAGCCCATGGGAGAGGAGCATGCGGCGGGCGGGGGGATAGACGGGGCGGCCGGTCTCTTCGGCGCTGGTGGCGGCTGAGGAAATTGCGAACGAATGGTCCAGGCCCGCTTTGCGCACCAAGTCCTTCATCACAAACTCAGCCATGGGGCTTCTGCAAATGTTGCCGTGGCAGACAAAAAGAAGACGGTGCATGATAAAATCCTCCGATTACGACGTGAAGGGAAGCGAAACGACCGGAAGCCCCCTCCGCGGGGCCGGACTCGCCGTTTGGGAAAGGTTACACGCAGCGGGCCAGAAGGGTTTCCCATCGCTCGTCCACAGATTGCTGGGCAGCCTCCAGCGTCCACTCGTTGCCGGGGCGGAAGCAGTGCTTGAAGCGGCCCTGGAGCTTCATGAATTCGGTGACGGGAAGTTTCTTTTTGGGCTCATAGCTGAGCATCCATTTGCCCTCCACGACCTCGTACAAGGGCCAGACGCAGGTCTCTACCGCCAGTTTGCAGATCTCGGGCAGCAGCTCGGGGGAATACTGCCAGCCCCGGGGACAGGGGGCCAGGACGTTGACAAAGGCGGGGCCGGGGGTATAGATGGCCCGATGGGCCTTCTCGTGGAAATCCTTGAAGTTGCCCAGGAAAGTGGTCTGCGCCACGTAGGGGATCCGGTGGGCCGCCAGGATTCCGGTCAGGTCCTTTTTGTTCTGGCGCTTGCCCAGGCTCTCCGCGCCGGTGGGGCTGGTGGTGGCGTTGGCAAAGCGAGGGGTGGAGGAGGAGCGCTGGATGCCGGTGTTCATATACGCTTCGTTGTCATAGCAGAAGTAGGTCATGTCATGGCCGCGCTCCATGGCGCCCGACAGAGACTGGAAGCCGATGTCATAGGTACCGCCGTCCCCGCCGATGGCCAGGAATTTAAAGGTATCGTCGATCCTGCCCTTCTTTTTCAGCGCCCGATAAGCCGCCTCCACGCCGCCGCAGGTGGCGGAGGCGTTCTCGAAGGCGGAGTGGATGTAAGAGTCCTCCCAGGCGGTATAGGGGTAGAGGAAGGAGGAGACCTCCAGGCAGCCGGTGGCGTTGCAGATGACCGCCTTGTCCCCTTCGTCCAGCGCACGGGTCATGGCCCGGCAGACGATGCCCGCGCCGCACCCGGCGCAGAGCCGGTGGCCGCCCACAAAACGCTCGGGCTTGGAGAGTTCGGCCTTATGATTATATGCCATGTTACAACACCTCTTCTTGTTTGCTGCGCTGGCCCATATGGACGTAGCGGGGGCCGGTCTCGCCGGTCTGGGCGATGTGCAGCAGGCGGCGATAGACCCGCTCCACATCCTCCACCGCGCAGTCCCGGCCCGCCAGGCCGTAGACCACGTCGATCATTTTGGGTGGGTGGGGCAGATCGTAGCAGGCGCAGCGGGTCTCGGCAAAAAGCGGACCGCCGCAGGCGGAGTTTCCCTCGCTCTTGTCCAGAACCGCCACAGCCTTTACATGGGCCAGCGCGGCGGCCAGCTCTTCGGCAGGGAAGGGACGGAAGACCCGCAGCTTGATGAGCCCCACGCGGACCCCGCGGGCGCGCAGGCGCTCCACGCAGGCCTTCGCGGTGCCGGCGGTGGAGCCGATGAGCACCAGGGCTACCTCAGCGTCCTCCATGCGGTATTCCTCAAAGAAGCCGTAGGAGCGGCCGAAGGTGCGGGCAAAGTCGGCGGCCACATCCAGAATGGCCCGCTTGGCGTTTTTCATGGCTTCGGCCTGCTGTACCTTATGCTCCATACAGTAGGGGCAGGTATCATAGGGCCCCACGGCCAGGGGATTTTCCTGTTTGAGCAGATAGTGCTCCGGGCGGTACTCGCCCACGAAGGCCTTAACGGCGGCGTCCTCCTCCAGCAGGATATTTTCCACGGCGTGGGAGGTGATGAAGCCGTCCTGGCAGACCATGATGGGCAGGCGTACGTCGGGGGTCTCGGCGATGCGCATGGCCTGGAGGTAATTGTCATAGGCCTCCTGGTTATTTTCCGCGTAGAGCTGGAGCCAGCCCGTGTCCCGTGCGCCCATGGAGTCGGAGTGGTCGTTATTGATGTTGATGGGGCCGGTGAGCGTGCGGTTGACGCAGGCCAGGGTGATGGGCAGACGGGCGGAGGCCGCTACGTACAGCACCTCGTACATAAAGGCCAGGCCGCAGGAGGAGGTGGCGGTGACCGCCCGGACGCCGGCGGCCTGGGCCCCGATACAGGCGGAGAGAGAGGAGTGCTCCGACTCCACGGGGATGAACTCGGTGCTCACCCGGCCGTCGGCCACATACTGGGCAAAATACTGGGGGATCTCCGTGGAGGGGGTGATGGGGAAGGCGGCAAAGACGTCGGGGTCGATCTGCCGCATGGCGCAGGCAATGGCTTCGTTGCCGGAGAGACGTTCCCGGATGCTCATATCAGCGCACCTCCTGCTGCATTTGGATGGCCTGGAAGGGACAGACCTTCCAGCAGATGCCGCAGCCCTTGCAGTGGTCCAGATCAAAGTCCAGACGCCGCCCGGCCTGTACGGGAATGGAGGAGTCGGGGCAGTAGGGGGCGCACAGAAGGCATTGTTTGCACCTGGAGGCGTCCCAGACCGGAACGTCGGAGCGCCACTCGCCGGTGCGCACCGCCCGGGCGGTGCCCCCCTCGTAGATCTCCCCGCCGGGGGTCAGGTCCTGCCAGGGGGTCTGCTCGTTGATCGCCTTTGCCTGGATGCTCATGCCAGACGCACCTCCTTCATGGATTGGATCAGACAGTTCATATTGCCCTGGATCACCTGGGGCTTGGTGGCAAATTTATGGCGGAAGGAGGCCTCCATATCCGCGATGAAACGTCCCGGCTCCAGGACACGGCTGACCTGCACGATGGCGGAAAGCATGGGGGTGTTGGGAAAGTAACCGCCCAGATGCTCCTCGGAGATGCGGCGGGCGTCGATGACGCCCACCCGGCCGGTCCAGCCCCGCAGCAGAGGACGCAGGGACGCGGGCGCTTTGGCGGAGTTGATCACCAGCGCGCCGCCCTCCTTCAGCCCCGCCGTTACATCCACGGAGGAGAGCAGGGATTCGTCCACCACCACGACGTAGTCGGGCGCGTAGATGTTGGAGTGGATGGTGCAGGGGATGTCGCTGATCCGGTTATAGGCGGTGATGGGTGCGCCCATACGCTCCGGACCGTACTCGGGAAACCCCTGGACATACTTGCCGGAGGCAAAGGCCGCGTCGGCCAGCAGCAGGCAGGCCGTTTTGGCCCCCTGGCCGCCGCGGCCGTGCCAGCGGATCTCGGTCATGGATGCGCTCATGGTTGATTCCTCCCGTATTGAAGTGGTTGCGTTCGCAGCGCGGAGGGCAGCCGCCCCCGCCGGAAAAGCCCGCGGGCCGTTTCCGGAAAAATAAAAAGGCTTTCGTCCCGTAAAGGGACGAAAGCCTGCACTTTCGCTGTACCACCCGTTACTGCATACCGTCATATGCGCTTCCGGTAACGGGGAAGTCCGGCAGCGCCTACTTCGGCAAACGGTTCGGGCTGCAACTCCGGAGTGATCTTCGGGCGAGACCTACTGATACCGGATTTTCACCAGACACCGGCTCTCTGCAAAACTTCGGTCAGACCCTACTGTCTCCATCATCATCTTTAGTGGAATAAATTATGAAATAATATAGCCCATGGGGGCGGGATTGTCAAGGGTCAATTTGACAAAATCCGAGGAGCGGTTCCGCCGGACGTTTTACGCCCGGCCGGAGATGACCCAGGGAGCGGGCTCCTGCGTGAAGGTGTTTTTGCCGCCCAGCTTGGACACGGCGATCTGGATCACCTCGGTCTCACCGATGCCGTACTGCTCAAACAGGGCGGGCAGAGAGGCGGCGCAGCGGAAGTCCAGGGTATAGATCACAAACTCCATATGGGGGTTTCGCCGGAGCAGGCATTGGAGCTCCTGCTCCAGACTGGCGGAGGCCACCAGGAAGGTCAGGGTGGGCACGGGCAGGCCGGACAGAGAGGCGTCGTCCACATGGTCGATGATGGCGATGTTGTTCAGACCGAATTTATGGGCGTTTTCCTCCATGGTCTGACGATCCTGCTGATTGTATTCCACGGCGATGACGGTGCCTTCGCCTGCCAAGATGGCGCTCTCCACCGCGATGCTTTCCCCGCTGACCACACACACCGTATCCCCCACGGACAGGTGCATCTTATTGAGAAGGACGGTGCGGATCTCGCTGCCCACGTAATGAATGGAGCCGCGGGAAAAGCTGGAGTTGCGCATGCCGACTTTATACGTAGAGCGGGCGTTGGGATTGAGCACCAGCATGCCCGCCGAGGCGTTGATGCCGCGGTCGATCATATCCCGCAGCAGGTCATGCTTGATGGGACCGGAGGGATCCGAGCCCTCGTTGTACCAGACGGTGCAGTCGCCCAGGCCCGCATCCCACATGCGGTAGAAGATATCCGCATGGCCCGCCTCGGTAAAGACCAGCACCGCCGGATGGGATTCCACCGTGGGGATCAGGTTTTTGTTTTTGCGGGTGATATCCAAAAGCTTGACCTTCTCCAAGTCCACCTGCGTGTGGTCGGAGAAATACTGGAGCCAGGCCAGGATATGGGAATTGTTGAAAAGCTGCTGTTCCATAAGATGCGTCCCCCTCTGACAGTGTGATTGCAGACATTCGGACTGTCCCCAAAGCCCTCCCGCAGGGAGTTCCGCCGCCCGCAGGCGGCGGAATAAAAGGAAATCCCGTCCGTTCCAAGGATATGTGCCTTGGAACGGACGCTTTTCACGAAATTTCTGCCGACAATTCGCAGGAAAGCAAGGTGAAAATTTCGCGTATGCCTTCTCGAAAAGCGGCTTTGCCGCTTTTTTGACAGCCCCATTATAACACAGCAGTGTGGAAAATCCAGCGGAAAATCCAAAAAGCGCGCGCCAAAACGGGCCGCCGCATGGCTGTGCGGCGGCCCGTCGGGAGGGATTCAGCGTTTCAGGGACTCCGCCCAGGCGGCATATTGAGCCACTTTGGCGGCGCAGTCGGCGCGGTCGGTCCCCTGAGCCAGGATATAGACCTTTACCTTGGGCTCGGTACCCGAGGGGCGGACGATCAGACTGGTGCCGTCGCAGAGCTCGTAACGCAGCACGTTGGAGCCGGAGAGCTCCATTTTGCCCGCGGCGCCGGTCGCAGTGTCCACCACCGTGCCGTCCAGGTAGTCTTTCTGCTGCGTTACCCGGACCCCGGCGATGGCGTCAGGCGGATACTGGCGCAGGCCGGACATCAGAGCGGCCATCTGCTTCAGGCCGTCCAGCCCAGGCATGACCAGGTTCAGGGTGCGCTCCGCGTACCAGCCGTACTTGGCGAAGAGCGCCTGGAGAGCGTCGTACAGGGTCATGCCCTGCCCGTGATACCAGGCGGCCATCTCCGTGAGCAGCAGGGAGGCGGTGACCGCGTCCTTGTCCCGCACATAGTCGCCCAGCATATAGCCGTAGGACTCTTCGTAGGAGAAGATCACGTTGCCTGCGCCGCTGCCCTCCAGCTGGTCCTTTTTCTCAGCCAGGAACTTGAAGCCGGTGAACGTATCATAGCAGGCAAGGCCGTTGACCTGGGCTACCTTGCGGGCCATCTCGGTAGTGACGATGGTTTTGAGCGCCACAGGCTGGGCGGGCAGCCGGCCCGCGCGCTTCATGGCCCCGATCAGGTAGTCCAGCAGCAGAACGCCGGTCTGATTGCCTGAGATGACCTTGAAGCTGCCGTCCGAGGTGCGTACCATGATGCCCACCCGATCGGCGTCCGGATCGGAGCCCAGGATAAAGTCGGCGCCCTCCCGTTTGGCCAGCTCCACCGCCAGGGCGAAGCCCTCCGGATTTTCCGGGTTGGGGGAGGCCACGGTGGGAAAGCTGCCGTCGATGACCATCTGCTCCGGCACACAGAGCACATGCTTCATCCCCAGGCGGCGCAGCGCTTCGGGGATCAGCTGGTAGCCGGTGCCGTGGAAGGGGGTGTAGACCATCTTGAATTCGTCGGCCACCCGGGCCACGGCCTCCGGAGCAGTGGCTTGGGCCATGACGTGGGCGAGAAAGGCCTCGTCGGTCTCCGCCCCCATAATCTGGACCAGGGACTGGGAGACTGCCTGGTCATAGTCCATGCGGCGGATGGAGGAAAACAGGTCCAGCTCAGACATCTTTTGCGCCACCGCGTCGGCGTGGCGGGGCGGCAGCTGGGCGCCGTCCTCCCAATAGACCTTATAGCCGTTATACTCCTTGGGATTATGGCTGGCGGTGACGTTGATGCCGGCGATGGCGTGATATTCCCGCACGGCGAAGGAAAGCTCCGGCGTGGGGCGCAGGGATGCGAAAATCCGCACCGGGATGCCGTTGCCCGCCATGACGGAAGCCGCCTCCCGGGCAAATTCCTGCGAGTGGTTGCGGCAGTCGTAACAGATGCACACGCCCCGGGCCGCGGAGGCCGCGCCTTCTTCCAAAATCACCTGGGCGAAGGCCTGGGTGGCGTGACGGATCACATGGACGTTCATATTGTGCAGTCCCGTACACATGGTGCCCCGAAGACCGGCGGTGCCGAATTCCAGGGGGCCGAAAAAGCGGCCTTCGATCTCCTTTTCATCGCCTGCGATGGAGCGCAGCTCTTCCCGCTCCGCCGCGCTGAGGGCCGGGCTTTCCAGCCACTGCTGATAGGCTTGCCTGTAGGTCATTATCCTTACCTCCTTCTTCTTCCTGCCCGCCGGACGGGCGCAAAAGGTTCCTGGGGGAACACCCCCTATTTATGATAGCTTGAACCCTCGTTGATCTTGAAGCCGCGGTAGAGCTGCTCCAGCAGCATCACCCGCGCCAGATGATGGGGAAAGGTCATGGGAGACATGGAGAGCCGGACCCAGGCGCTGTCTTTCAGCGCGCTGTCCAGACCGTGGGAGCCGCCGATGAGGAAAACCAGGCGTTTGGAGGAGTTCTGCGCCCAGGTCTCCAGCAGGGCGGCCAGCTCCTCGCTGGAGCGCTGGCGGCCCTCCACGCACAGAGCCACCACGCTGGAGCTGGCAGGCAGCCTGGAGCGGATGGCCGCGGCCTCCCGGGCCAGGGCGGCGTCGATCTGCGCCTGAGAAGGATTCTGCGGCAGCCGTTCTTCGGGCAGCTCGGTCATGGTGAGCCTGCAATAGGCTGAAAGACGCTTGGTATATTCCGAGACCGCGTCGGTATAAAATTTTTCCTTCAGTTTTCCCACGCAGATCAGATGGACTTCCAGCATAGATGCTCCTTTCGCAAAGACGGCGCGTCCCGGGCGGAAGGGGCGCGGAGAATCAGACGCAATAGCGGCGGCCGGGTTCGGAGCGGGGGGCTACCTCCAGCGTCACGTCCCGGCCCACCGCCACGCCCCGGCCGGACAGCGCGGCATGGACCGTATCATAGGCGCGCACGGGGGTATTGTTTTCTGCGGACAGATGGGCCAGCACCACGGTTTGGGCCCCGCCCTCCACCGCCGCGCAGGCCAGGGCCGCCCCCGCCTCGTTGGACAGATGGCCCCGGTCCCCCAGAATGCGCTGCTTGAGAAAATAGGGATAGGGGCCGCAGCGCAGCCACTCCACGTCGTGATTGGCCTCGCACACCAGCAGGTGGGCCCCCGCGATCCCGGCGGAGACGGCGGGCGTCAGATGGCCCAAGTCGGTGGACACCGCAGCCTTCCGGCGCCCGTCGGTGAGGGTGTAGCCCACACTGTCGGCGGAGTCGTGGGGGGTGGGGAAGCTGGTGATCCCCAACGAACCGATGGAGAAGGCGCCGGCGGCCTGAAAGGGATGGATCACGTCCTCCAAAAAGGCGATGCGATAGCACAGTTGCAGCGCGGTGCCCCGGCTGGCGTACACCGGCAGGCGCAATTGCTTGGTCAGGGTGGCCAGGCCGCCGATGTGGTCGGAATGCTCGTGGGTGATAAGAATACCGGACAGGCCGGCGGGCTCCACGCCCAGCGCGCGCAGGCTTTTGCAGATGCGCCGGGCGGAGATGCCCGCATCGATGAGAAGATGGGTGGTCCCGTCGGACGCCAGCAGGCAATTTCCGCTGGAGCCGCTGGCCAGGGTGCAAAGCTCCAGCAAGTCGTCTCGCTCCTTCTATGTATACTGCAACGGGCGGCGGCATTCTGCCGCCGCCCGTTTGCTCTGTGTTCAGCCCACCTGAGCCTGTTTCCCGGCATCCGGGGTAACGACCACCCGGATATCCGCGCCCACGCCGGAGAGCTTGCGCACGATATCCTCGTAGCCGCGCTCAATATGGTAGATATTGCTGATCTCGGTCGTGCCCTGGGCCGCCAGGCCCGCAATGACCATGGCGGCGCCGGCCCGCAGGTCGCAGGCGCGGATCCGGGCGCCGGTGAGCTTTTCCACGCCCTCGATCACGGCGATCTTGCCGTCCACCTGGATCTGGGCGCCCATGCGGCGAAATTCATCCACATAGCGGTAACGGTTGTCCCATACGCCTTCCGTGAGCACGCTGGTTCCCTCGGCCAGACAGAGGATGGCGGCAATCTGGGGCTGCATATCGGTCGGGAAACCGGGGTAGGGCAGGGTCTTCACGTTGGTGCGGGTGAGATTGCCGGTGCGGCACACCAGCACCGCGTCGTCCCGCTCTTCGACCGCTACGCCCATTTCCAGCAGCTTGGCCGTGATGCACTCCAGATGCTTGGGGATGACGTTTTTTACCAGAACCTCGCCGCCGGCGGCAGCCACGGCGGCCATGTAAGTGCCCGCCTCGATCTGATCGGGAATGATGGAGTAGCTGCCGCCGCTGAGACGCGCTACCCCGCGGATCTTGATGACGTCGGTGCCCGCGCCCATGATGTCGGCCCCCATGGAGTTGAGGAAGTTGGCCAGGTCCACCACATGAGGCTCTTTGGCGGCGTTCTCGATGACCGTCATGCCCTGGGCCAGAACGGCGGAGAGCATGATGTTCATGGTAGCGCCCACGGAGACGATGTCCAGGTAGACCTGGGTGCCCTGCATCCGGCCCGCCCGGGCGCGGGCGTGAATATAGCCGCCCTGTACGTCCACGTCGGCCCCCATGGCCACAAAACCCTTGATGTGCTGGTCAATGGGGCGCCCGCCGAAGTCGCAGCCGCCGGGAGGGGGGACCTCCGCCGAGCCGAAGCGGCCCAGCAGCGCGCCGATCAGATAGTAGGAGGCCCGAATCTTGCGGGCCAGCTCCTCCGGGACGCGGGCGTTGCGGATATGGGAGCAGTCGATGTCCACCGTAGTGCGGTTGACCGTGCGTACGTCGGCACCCAGGTCCTGGAGGATATTCAGGATCAGCGTCACGTCGCTGATCTGGGGAATGTTCTCAATGCGGCAGACGCCGTCCACCAGCAGGGCGGCGGGGATGATAGCGACAGCGGCGTTCTTGGCGCCGCTGATGTCGATCTCTCCAAACAGCGGTCTCCCGCCGTGAATCACATATTTCGTCAAACCTTCAACCCTCTATTCCTTCCGTGCGCTTCCGTTTCGGGCACACGGTATCCAAGGGCCGGTGAGCAGCCGGCCCGGTAAAAAGCAGCAGGATAAGCCGCCGTACAAGGACAGCGCGCTCCTATACGTATACATTATAGCATATCTGCCTGCAAAAGCAAACCTATTTTCGCCCGAGCTGGAAATTTCCAGGTGTTTCCGCGCGCCTTTTCCACTCAAAAACACGATGCCCGCTTTTGCAGAATTTTATGCTTTATTTTTTTGAAAGCTGGTTGCATCCAAACAGGCAACATTTTTGGGGGGCGGGGGAGGGGTGAGGAGTGAGCGAGGGTGAGTAGTTCCAAAAAGCAGAGAGGACGGGAAGCGCTGCTCCGGCGGATGGAGGAGTTGGCCAACGGGCGAGTCAACGACGCGGTAAAGCTGGCATTCCTGGGCAGCGGATTGCCGCCGGAGCAGTGGGAACGGATCGACGCGCTGGAGCTGGAGGAACTGGCCGAGTTCAAACGCAGCGGCAACGGGACGGTGGAGATCAAGCTGGTGGACCGCCTGGCGGCGCTGGAGAAGCTGATCGCCCTGGCCGGGGACGGCGAGCGGGAAAAAGCGGAGCAGTTTTTCCGCGCGCTGGAGCAAACGGCGGGAGGCGGGGAGAGCGGATGAAAACAGCGCGGCGGCACGGAGATTCGGGAAGACGGAACCGGCGGAGAGGGACGTGAGGCATGCAGTTCAAGGCGTTTTCGGAAAAGCAGAGACAAGTGCTCACATGGTGGTGCGACGGGGCCGGGACCAGAGACCGGGAGGCGATCATCTGCGACGGGGCCGTGCGCAGCGGGAAGACGCTGTGCATGGGACTGTCCTTTTTCTGCTGGGCCATGCGGCGCTTCGGCGGGGAGAAATTCGCCCTGTGCGGCAAGACGGTATCCGCCCTGCGGCGCAACCTGCTGAGCACCCTGCTGCCGGCGCTGGGCGAGCTTGGGTTCCGATATCAGGAAACCGTCTCCCAAAACCGGGTGCGCGTGCGCTTTGGCGGGCAGGAAAATACGTTTTACCTCTTCGGCGGCCGGGATGAGGGCAGCGCAGGGCTGATCCAGGGGATGACGCTGGCAGGGGTGCTGCTGGACGAGGCGGCGCTGATGCCACGCTCCTTTGTGGAACAGGCGGCGGCCCGCTGCTCCGTCACGGGGGCCAAGCTGTGGTTTTCCTGCAACCCTGCGGGGCCGGAGCACTGGTTTTACAAAGAATGGATCCTGAAGCGGGAGGAGCGCAGGGCCCTCTACCTCCACTTTACCATGCAGGACAACCCGGCCCTGTCTCCCCAGGTCATACGGCGGTACGGCCGCAGCTTCAGCGGGGCCTTTTACCGCAGGTTCGTATTGGGGGAGTGGGCGGCCGCCGAGGGGCGGGTATACGATTTCTTCGACGAAAGCTACATCAGGCCTCCGCCGGAGGGGGCGATGGAGCAATGGTGCATCTCCTGCGATTACGGGACGGTGAATCCCGCGTCCTTCGGGCTGTGGGGGCGCAGAGACGGGGTCTGGTACCGGGTGGAGGAATTTTACTACGATTCCCGCGCCCGGGGCAGACAGAAGACCGACGGGGAATACGTACAGGACCTGAAGCGGCTGGCGGGCGGCCGGGAGATCGCCTGCGTGGTGGCCGATCCGTCGGCGGCCAGCTTTCTGGAGGCCCTGCGGCGGGAGGGATGGCGGGTCATACGGGGAGAAAACGACGTGCTCTCCGGCATCCGCCTGACCGCCGGGCTGCTGAAGCAGGGGCGCATCGTGATAGGCCCGGCCTGCCGGGACGCCATCCGGGAGTTTGGCCTGTACTGCTGGGATGAGCGGGCGACGGGCGACCGGGTCCGAAAGGAGCACGATCACGCCATGGACGATATTCGGTATTTTGCCGCTACCGTGGCCGCGCGGCGGGCGTACGGCGGCGTTGGGGCGTGGGCCGTGGAGCGGCAGGCGTTTTGAGACGCGGCAAGCGGGAGAGGAGTACGGAGCGATGGGATTTTGGAACAAGAAAGCGGACGGGGGAGGGACGGCTGCAGTCCAGCTGCGGGACGGGGGACGGCATCCCTTCCGGCTGCTGGACGGTTATGTGCCGCTGCGCAGCGGGGAAATCGCCCTTTACCGCAGCATCCGGGAGGCGGTGCCCATTGTGGACGCCGCAATCTTGAAGCTGATCCGGCTGTCCGGCGGCGTACAGGTGCGCTGCCGGACGGAACAGGCCCAGGCGGGACTGGAGCGGTTTTTGCGGACGGTGGACACCGGACGGGGCCAGCGGGGCGTGCAGTCCTTTCTGGACCGCTATCTGGACGCCATGCTGACCTGCGGGCGGGCCGTAGGGGAGATCGTGCTGGACCGCAGACGGCGGGAGATTGCCGCACTGCTGTGCGGAGATCCGGCGGAGGTGGAGATCCGGGAGGGGGCGTCCCCAATGGAGTTCCAGCTCTGCACCCGGGCCGAAGGCGGCGGAATGGAGCCGCTGCCCTGCCAGGAGCTGCTGCTGTTTACCCCGTTTCAACCGGAGGTGGGCAGCCCTTACGGAGTGAGCCTGCTGCGGTCGATGCCCTTTTTGACGGAGATCCTGCTGAAAATTTATCAGGCTACCGGCATGAACTGGGAGCGTTTGGGAAACGTGCGCTTTGCCGTGATCTATAAGCCTGAGGGGGACGGGCTGGACCGGGCCTGGGCGCAGGAGCGGAGCCAGTGCCTGGCCCGGGAGTGGTCGGCTGCCATGCAGGCGGGAAAGCAGGGCAGCGTCCGGGACTTTGTGGCCGTGGGCGACGTGGACATCAAGGTCATCGGAGCGGACAACCAGGTGCTGGACAGCGAGGTGCCCGTCCGGCAGATCCTGGAACAGCTGATCGCCCGCACGGGCATACCGCCCTTCCTGCTGGGACTGTCCTGGTCCTCCACCGAACGAATGAGCGCCCAGCAGGCCGACATGATGACCAGTGAGATCACCGCTATACGGCGGGGACTGGCGCCGGTGGTGGAACGGGTGTGCGAGCTGTGGCTGCGTCTGCATGGGTACGACGAGCCGGTGGAGGTGGACTGGGAAGACATCAACCTGCAGGACCTGGTGGAAGAGGCAAGAGCGGAGCTGTACCGGGAGCAGACCCGGGCGCTGCGGCTGGAAAATGAAAAGGAGGAAGCGAAACGGTGAGGATACAAAAGCAGGCCCGGGCGGGGCAGGGATTGGAACTGGCCGAAGGCGAGCTGGCACAGATCAATGCCCTGAGCCGGAAGGAGCTGAAGGCCGGAGAGGTATACGCCTTCGGAGTGCGGCTGTGCGACAACGAGATCGACCGCGACGGGGAACGGTTCCCGTTGGAGACCTTGCAGGAACTGGAAAGGCTCTTTGTGGGGAAGAGCGGAGTATTTGACCACCAGTGGAGCGCCCTGGGGCAGACCGCCCGCATTTACCGCACCGAGCTGGTGCAGGAGACGGAAAAGCGTACCGGCGCGGGGGACGCATACTGCTATCTGAAGGGGTACGCCTACATGCTGCGCACGGAGAAGAACCGGGACCTGATCGCGGAGATCGAGGGCGGCATCAAAAAGGAGGTCAGCGTGGGCTGCGCGGTGGAGCGGGCGGTTTGCTCCATATGCGGGGAGGACCACAACGACCGGACGAAATGCAGGCATGTCAAAGGGCGCACCTACAACGGCAAGCTGTGCTGGGCCGACCTGCGGGAGGCCACCGACGCCTATGAGTGGTCGTTTGTAGCGGTGCCGGCCCAGAAAAACGCGGGGGTGATCAAACAGATGAAGCGGGAAACGGACTGGGAACAGCTGGAGCGGGAAGCCGAGCTGGGGCGCAGGTACCTGGCGGGACTGCGGGAGGAGATCGCCCGGCTGGGCGCGCTGGCGGAGCCGGAGCTGAGCGGCGGCGTGCTCAAGCAGATCGCCGGAAAACTGGACGAGGAGGAATTACTGGCGGTGAAACGGGCCTATGAGAAACGGCTGGACGAGCGCTTCCCGACGGCGCCCCAAATCAAGGATACCGGTGGGGAGCGGGAGGCACAGCGGGACGACGTGGCGTTTTTGATTTAAGGCATTACCGCAGGATTCAACGCGTGCGGAGCGGCGCGAAAACTTGTGCTGCAAAAAGGCGCAAAACCGCAGGAATACTTTGCGTATTGCAAGGTTTTGCAGCGCATTTGTGGGGCAAATTGGCCGCCAAGGCGTGCGTGGGGAATTGTGCGGTGATGCCTTAAGTCCGTTTGGGACCGGAAGAAGCGCCCCATGGACGAACCTGTCCCTCTGGAGCAAACAAGGCCGGGACAGCCCGCAGGGCCCGGGGCGCAAACGCCCGGCGCGGCGGAAGAACACAGACGCAAAAGGAAGCGGAGAACGCGAAAGGAGAAACGGGAATGAGCAAGATTTCGTTTGAGGGGATCGGAGAGGTGGCGGCTACCTTCGCCTGCGGCGACGGAGTAACGGCAGGACAGGTGGTAAAGGTCACGGGGAATGGCACCGTGGGGGCCTGCAGCGACGGCGACCGATTCTGCGGCATGGCGCTTTCCGCCCAGGACGGCTACGCCGCCGTGCAGCTGGCGGGCCTGGTCAGGGTGAGCGTCACGGGCGAGGGCGTCAGCGCCGGGTGGGTCAAGCTGGCCGCCGACGGAAGCGGCGGCGTCAAAGCGGCCGCCACCGGCGGCACAGAACTGCTGGTGCTCAGCGCGGACAGCGACGGCGCCGTGGTGCGCCTGTAAAAGGGGAGGAGAAACATATGGCTTATCTGTACGACAATCTCAGACTGGAAAAGGGCATGTACAACGAAGCCGGCCAAAGCTTTACCCAGGTGCTGGAGCGGGAGGACCCCTCCGAGCACTACAAAGGCACGGCCCTGGAGGGACTGGACGCTTACCAGCGGCAGCTCAAGCGCTTTGACATCAAGGTGAAGGGCGCGGGCAGCGACGTGGTGGAGAAATTCTTCCACACCGCACAGTCCGCAGTGCTCTTTCCCGAGTACATCGCCCGCTCCGTACGGCAGGGGATGGAGGAGGCGGATCTGCTGCCCCACATTACCGCCGCGGTGACGCGGTTTGAAGGAATGGACTACCGTTCCATCACGTCGGTCCCGGAAAAGACCAAGCGGGAACTGCGCCGGATGGAGGAGGGGGCCGCCATCCCCCAGACCGAGGTGAAGACCCAGGAGAACCTGGTGAAGCTCCACAAGCGGGGACGGATGCTGGTGGCCTCCTACGAAGCCATCCGCTACCAGAAGCTGGACCTGTTCTCTGTCACCCTGCGCCAGATCGGCGCGCACATCAACCGGATGCATCTGGAGGACGCCATCGACGTGCTGCTGAACGGCGACGGAAACAGCAATCCGGCCCAGGCCCTCAAGGTCGGCACCAGCCCCATCGGCGGCACGGCGGGCAGCCTGACCTACAGCGAACTGGTGGATTTCTGGGCCCAGTTCGACCCCTATGAGATGAACACGCTGCTGGCATCCGGCGACGTGATGCTGAAGCTGCTCAAACTCACCGAATTCCAGAACCCGCTGACCGGACTCAATTTCCAGGGGACCGGCAAGCTGGCCACGCCCCTGGGCGCCAAGCTGCTGCGCACCGCAGCCCTGGACAGCGGAACGCTCATCGGGCTGGACAAGCATTATGCGCTGGAGATGGTGCAGGGCTCCGACGTGCTGGTGGAGTATGACAAGCTGATCGACCGGCAGCTGGAGCGGGCCGCCATCACCAGCATCAGCGGTTTTGCCAAGCTCTACACCGATGCGGCCAAGGTGATGAGGGTCGGATGACGGAGCAGATCTTGGCTCTGGCGCGGACGCTGGGACCGGCAGGCGTCACCGAAACGGAGGCGCTGGAGCCCCTGTGCCGGGCTGCCCGGGCGGAACTGGAAGGAATGCTTCGGGAGGGCGTGACGCCCGAGGATTGCGGAGAGGCCTTCCTGCTGGGCGCAGCTTGGCTGGCCCTGGCCGGTCTGGCAGCGGGAGAGGACGGCGGAGTGGAGAGCTTCCGCGCCGGGGACGTGAGCATACGCCACCGCTCCGGGACGGACGCCAGGGCGCGCTGTGCCGCTTTGCGTCTCCAGGCCAGGCAGGTCATGGCCCGCTATCTCCGGGACGACGGCTTCGTATTCCGGGGGGTGCCGGGATGAGCCTGTTTGAGGGGCTGCTGCAGCGGTATGGGCAGAGGGTGCTCCTCTGGCGCGAAGGGGCGGAGGAGGGGACGGCGTGCCGGGCCTTCCTCCAGCCCATCCGGGAGCGCGGCGAGCAGGTCCAGGCTTCGCCCCTGGGGGCGGTACGGCAGGACAAGTGGCTCTGCCTGGGCGAGCCGGGAATCGCGCTGGAGGGGCTGGGAGACGGCTTTATCCAGTGGGCTGGGCGGCGCTTCCGGGTGATCTCCGCCCAGCCGTTCTACCTGGGGACGGTATTGTCCCACTGGCGGGCCGTGCTGCGGCCCATGGACGAGGATTGACCGGAAACGCGGAGGGG
Organism: Flavonifractor sp. DFI.6.63; assembly: GCF_024462255.1. Lineage (NCBI taxonomy): Bacteria > Bacillati > Bacillota > Clostridia > Eubacteriales > Oscillospiraceae > Flavonifractor > Flavonifractor sp. DFI.6.63. The sequence goes on from NZ_JANGBE010000013.1 coordinate 81,510, forward strand.
GAAGAAAGCATGACGCTGGATACCGTGCGGGAGCGGATGGCCGAATGCCTGCGGAAAGCGGGAGTGGAAGCGGTCTGCGCCTGGCCCGGGGGAGCGCGCAGGCGCGTGCAGGGGCCGGTGGCGGCGGTTTCCCTGCGCTCCTGCCAGGGCGGGCCGGGCGGCTTCCGGGATTATCTGGGGGAGCGCTACAACCAGGAGCGGGGCTGCTGGGAGGAGCTCTACGGACGGAAGGTGCGGCTGGTATTCGGGCTGGATCTGTATGCGCCGGGGCCCGACGGCGCTCCGGCGCTCCGGACCGCCTTTGACGTGGTGGCCGGAGCCCTGCAGCGGGAGGGGCCGGAAGGGCTGAAGCTGCTGGAGCTCTCCTGCGGCGAGGTGGAAGACGATCCAGGGACGGATTTGCTGCGCTGCCCGGCGGAAGCGGTCTGTGAAGGATGGCTCTACGCCGTGGCGGACGAGGCGGGCGCGTTCCTGGACTTTATCGTGAGAGGGGACGGAAAAGTGTGAGCACGACGAAACATGAGCGGCCGGGGGTCTACTCCAGATACGATGCGTCCACCGTGGTCAGCGGCGGCGGCAGCGGGAAGACCGTGGGCATCGCGGCCCTGAGCGAGGCGGAGGCGGGAGGACTGCACGCCCTGGCCCGATATGAGGACGCGGCGGCCGCCTTTGGGGCGGAGGACAACCTGTGCCGGTTGGCGCAGACGCTCTTCCGCAACGGCGCGGCCCAGGTAAAGGCGGCGCCTGTGGCGGCGGAGGAGGGGTATGAGGCGGCCTTCGCCCTGCTGGAAACGGAGGAGGACCTGGTGGTGATCTTCTGTGACAGTACCACCCTGGGCGTGCAGCAGAAGCTGCGGGAGAGCGTGGAAAACGCCTCCCAGGCCCGAAGGGAGCGCATTGCGGTGGTGTGTCCCGGCAGCGGGGAGAACGTCTCCGAACTGGTGGCACGGGCCGAGGCCCTGAACAGTGAGCGGGTGGTGCTGGCGGCCCCCGCCGACGGGACGGGCGGAGCGCTGGCCGCCGCCGCAGCGGCCGGGGCCATCGCCGGAGAGAACGACCCCGCTGTGCCCCTGGGAGGCGCGGAACTGAAGGGCGTGGATACGCTGCAGGCCCAGTACGGCGACAGCGAGATCGACCTGCTGGTACGGGGCGGGGTGACCCCGTTGGAATGCGTGGGGGGAAAGGTCAGCGTGGTGCGGGGGGTGACCACCCGGACCAAAAGCGGAACGGCGGCGGACGCCACCTGGCGGGAACTGACCACCATCCGCATCGTGGACGACGTGATCCCCACGGTGCGCTCCGCACTGCGGGCAAAGTTCCGCCGGGCCAAGAATACCGAACAGAGCCGGGGAGCCATACGCTCCCAGGTGGTGCTGGAACTGGAGAACAAGCTGGCAAGGGAGATCATCACCGGATACGACGGGGTGACCGTTACCGCGGACAGTGAAAATCCAACCGTGTGCCTGGTGGATTTCTCCTTTACGGTGGCCCACGGGCTCAACCAGATCTGGCTGAGCGCGCATATTACGGTGTGACCCACAGCGGCGTTTGGGGAGGAGGAAGCTTAGGTGAATATTTCGGGATTTCCCACCAGCAGCGATATCTATTTGGAAGTGGATGGGAAAAAGGTGGCGGTGGTACAAAGCTACACGGCAAGATCCAGCCGGACCAGCCAGACGGTGGAGGCCTTCGGCGAAGACGAGCCGGTGGCTACCATTCCGGGCCAGCGCAGTCATGTAATCGAACTGACGCGGCTCTACGCCACCGACGAGGCCATCCGGGACGGGCTTAATTTCCATGATCTGGAGGATTTCAGCCTGGTCATCTGCAAGCCGGACCGGAAGATCATTTATTCCGGCTGCCAGTGGAGCGCGATCGGGGAGACCGGCGCGCTGGGGGCTATGGTTGTGGAAAAAATTACCATCATGGCGGCCAGGCGGATCGAGACGGCGGCGTGAGCGCGGGGGACAGAGCGCTTGCCGGCGTGCCGGCCGGGGAAGAGCGATGGGAGAGCAGAGAATGAGAGAACATTCGATTTTGGCCGGAGCGCAGCGGCTGCGGCTGGAGGACGGGAGCGAGCTGCGGCTGCTCTCCGCACTGGAGGTGCTGGAGGCCCGGCGGGAGGCGGAGGAGCTGGCAAAGAGCGCAGGAGAACAGGCCCTGTGTTCCAACGCCTGCTTGCTGGCCAGAGCGCTGGAACGGGACGGCGAGCCCCTGTTCGAGGACGGCTGGGCCGTCCTGAGGGGGATGACGGCCTCCGAGATCGCCGTGCTGGCAACACGCTGGGCCGACTTCGAGCGGCAGGAGGACCCGGCGCCCGAAGATGGAGAGGAGCGCTGCCGGCAGCTAAAAAAAGCCTGGAGCACACGCCGGAGGAGCGCCTGCGCTGGCGTGTGCTCAAGACCTTCGGAGCTCTGCCCACCGAGGCGCGCGTGCGGGAAATGAAGCGCCGGGACTATCTGTGGTGCGCGCTGAATCTGCTGCTGGACCACGAGGAGGAGCTGGGGCGGCTCTGCCCCAGCTGCCGGGCCCAGGCGGAAGAGGGACGCTGCCCCGTCTGCGGCGGCGCGGCGGGAGAGTATCTTGGCGGAGAGAACGCCGCGTTCGACGAGGAGCGGTTTGAGCGGCTGATGCGGGGGGAGACGGATTGATCGATTTCCTGGAGCGGCTGCTGGCGGCACAGCGGCGGGCGGAGGACGGAGAAAAAGAGCCGCTCCTGCTCCCGGCAGACCCGGCGTGGGCGGCCCCGGCGGAGGAGGAGAAAACCGGCGGAGCCGGACGGCCGGAGGCCGGCGGGGAGACGGAGGAAGGCGCGCAGGCGGCAGAGCGGTGCGGCGTGTGGGAGGAGTTTGGGGCGGCGGGGCGGAAGGACGCCCCTTACGGGCGCAGAGCGGCCGCTGCGCCGGCATCCGGCGGCGGGGAAGGGCAGGCCGGCGTGGCGGCGCGGGGCCGGGAGGAGGGCGCGAGCGCGCCCAAGACGTCCGCCGGAGCGGCGCGGCCACGGGAAACGGCAGCAGGACGGTCACCGGACGCCGGGGCGTGGCTGGAAGAACAGGTGCGGCGGAGCGCGGCGGCGGCCGGAAGCATCGGCACAGGGCCGGGCCGGATCGCGGTAGTGGAGCGGCAGACGGAAGAGAGCGCCGCCGGGGTGACGGCGGCGGAGCTGGACCGGGTGCTGGAGCGGGACGCCCGGCGGTACGACGCAGGCTTCCGCCTGTTTTGAGAGGGGGAGAGCGCCGGTGAAGCTGGCGGCGATGCGGTATAAGGACTACGTATGGCCCCACAATCCGCGGGTCTATACCATCGAATACGAGCGGAGGATGGGGGCGCGGAAGGTGCCCTTTGGCCGCTATTTTTTACAGGATCTGGGGCCCGCCCAGCGGGTCATGCGGGGCGAGGGCGAATTTGTGGGGGAAGAGGCCTATGCGGAATTCAAAAGGCTGGCGAGCGTCTTTTACGACGACGGACCGGGACTGCTGGTCCACCCGGTCTGGCAAACGGCCAACGCCTATTTCGTGGAGCTGTCTCTGGCGCAGGAGCCACGGGCGGATTATGTGAGATACACCTTTACCTTCTGGGAGGGCTATGAGGGACACAATACAACCCTGCGCACACAGCAGGGGGAGAGCGCCGGGAGCGGCGCCTCCGGGACGGAAAGCGGGAGCGGCGCGGTCTGGCACACAGTGGCGCAGGGAGAGACTCTGTGGGGGATCGCCCGGCGCTATGGCCTGACGCTGACGGCGCTGGTTACCCTCAATCCCCAGATCAAAAACCCGAACCTGATCCTGGTGGGAGAGAAGGTGCGGGTAGCATGACGGGGACGCTGATCTGCTGGGACGGGCGGCGCGTCGTCCTGCCCGACCTGACGTCCTGGCGGATGGAATATGCCTGTGGAATCCCCTGTGACAGCTTTTATCTGGAGTGCCTGTGGGAACCGGGCGAGGCCGGGGCGCTGGCCGAGGCGGTACGCTTTGCGGCGGAGGAGGACGGGGAGCGGGTGTTTACCGGCGTGGTGGACGAGGTTTGCTGCGGCTGGGACGAAGACGGAGCGCGCCTGAGCGTTTCCGGCAGGAGCATGGCGGCGCTGCTACTGGACAACGAGGCGCTGGGGTGCGATTATCAGACGGCCACCCTGGCAGATATCCTGCGGGATCACGTGACCCCTTACGGCATCCAGGTGGGGCGGACGGACCGGCTGCCCGCGGTGCCGGACTTCTCCGTGGCCATGGGGAGCAGCGAGTGGCAGGCGCTCTATCATTTTTGCCGGTACTACGGCGGCGTGACGCCCCGCTTTGACCGGCAGGGGCGGCTGCAGGTGTGCGCCTGGCAGGATGGAGCGCGGCGGGTGCTGGACGAGGACGCGGCGGTGCTGGAGCTGGCCTGGAAGGAGAAGCGCTACGGGGTCTTGTCCGAGGTGCTGGTACGGGATAAGGCGCGGGACCAGGTGCAGCGGGTGGTCCACAGCGGGTTTGCCCGGCGGGGCGGACAGTGCCGGCGGGTGCTGACCATGCCGGGGCGCAGCAGCTATCAGGCCATGCGCTATTCCGGAGAATACCAGCTCCAGCGTGCCGCCGAGGGATGGCACAGCGTGGAGCTTATGCTGCCCGGCGCCTTCCGCGCCTGGCCGGGGGAGCTGGTGGAGGTAAACTGGAAGCGCGACGTCTGCCGGGGGCTTTGGCGGGTGACGGAAAGCGTGTGCGGGATGGATGCGAAGGGCGCGTATACCCGGCTGACCCTGGCGGACGCGGCGGCGGTCGTTTGAGCGGCGGCGGGACGGTTTGGACAAGGAGGAGACAGCATGTGGATCTCAAGACAGGGGATGAGCCGGGACGGACGGCAGGAGGCGGCCCGGGTGGGTGTGGTGAGCCTGCCGGGAGACCCGGCGGCCGTTCTGCTGGACGGAGAGCGCCGTCAGGTGCCGGTATTCGCGCCCGGCGGCTATCAGTGGCAGCCCATGCGGGGCGAGCAGGTACTGGTGGTCAAAGCCGGACCCGACGGGGAACAGCCCTGCGCGGCGGGGGTGCGCGGCCAGCGCGCGTGGAACCTGGCGCCCGGCGAGGTGGTGCTCTACAGCGGCGGCGGGGCGGCCAGCATCCGCATCCGCAACGACGGCGTGATCTCCATGAGCGGCACGGTATTGGTCAATGGGCTGCCCGTGATGGTGGAGGGCGGTTAGGATGGAGCTGATGGTGCGGGACGGGGACTACGTGAGCGACGGACGGGGCTCCTTCCGGCGGGCGGAGGGGAGCGCGGAGCTGCTGCAGCGGGTGCTGTGGAAGCTGAGTATCCGGCGGGGCTGCTTCCCGCCGCTGCCGGGGCTGGGCAGCCAGCTGTATCGGCTGGCCGGGGCGCAGCCCGCGCGGCGAGGCGCGCTGGCCCGTCAATATGTGACCGAGGCGTTGGCAGAGGAGGAGTCTCTGCTTGTGGACGATGTGATTTTAAGCGGCACGGGCACCTTACAGGTCAGATTGACCTGGCGGGGAGAGACGCTGCGTTTGGATATGGACGTACAGGGAGCGTGAAGGGATGACGGTGGACGAGATCTACAGCGGGATGGCTGCACGGTTTCAGGAGGAGACCGGGCTCGTCCCGGCGGGAGACGGGGACCTGGCGGTGCGGCTGTACGCTGTGGCCGCCCAGATCTACGCCTTATATGTACAGGCAGATTGGGTGGAACGGCAGTGCTTTCCCCAGAGCGCCCACGGGGCGTATCTGGACAAGCACGCCCAGCTGCGGGGGCTGGAGCGGCGGGAAGCGGTACGCGCCCAGGGAGTGCTGCGCTTTGAGACCGACAGCGCCGCCCAAACCGACCTTTCCATCCCGGCGGGGACGGTGTGCATGACGGCGGAGCAGGTGCGCTTCGAGACCCTGGAGGATGTGGTGCTGCAGGCGGGAGAGACCGCGGCTCAGGTGCGTGCGCAGGCGGTGGAGCCGGGGAGCGCGGGCAACGCGGCGGCCGGGACCATCCGGGCCATGGCAGTGGCCCCGGTAGGCGTGAGCCGGTGCACCAACCCCGCAGCCTTTACCGGCGGGCTGGAGGAGGAGACGGACGAGGCGCTGCGGGTGCGGGTGCTGGAGACCTTCCAGAGAATGCCCAACGGGGCCAACGCCGCCTTTTATCAGCAGGGGGCCATGTCGTTCCCGGAGGTGGCGGCGGCGGCGGTGCTGTCCCGCCCGAGGGGCGTGGGTACGGTGGATGTGGTGGTATCCACCCCCGCCGGGGTGCCGGACAGCGCCCTGCTGGCCCAGCTGAGCAGCTATTTCACCCAGCGGCGTGAGATCGCCGTAGACGTACGGGTACGGGCCCCGGAGGTAAAAAGCATCGATGTGAGCGTGGCGGTGGCAGCTGCGGACGGCGCCGACGGGGAAGCGGTGCGCAGCCGGGTGGAGGCCGCCCTGCGGGCGCAGTTCGACGGACGGCTGCTGGGACGGGATGTGCTGCGGGCCGCGCTGGGGGCGGTCATCTACGGCGTGGACGGCGTGGCCAACTACAGCATTGCCGTCCCCGCCGCCGACGTAGCCGCAGCGGCGGACGAGCTGCCTGTGCTGGGAACGCTGACGGTGACGGAGATGGAGGTGAGCGGTTGAAGCATACGGATTATCTCCGGCAGATGCTTGCGCCGCTGGGGGTCTATCGTCTGGAGGGGACCTGCAACGGCGGAGAGCTGGAGGCCGTGGGAGCCGCCCTGGACGGCTGCGCCGCCGCGCTGGAAACGGTGGAGCGGGAGATGCTGCTGACCACGGCGGAGGGGGACGGCCTGGAGCGGATCGAAGCGCTGCTGGCGCGGCGGCCGGTGACAAGCGTCCTGGAACGGCGGCGGGCAGCTCTGGCGGCCCTGCTGCGGATTGGAGGCGACAGCTTCACGCTTTCGGCGATCAACGACAACCTGGCCGGATGCGGGCTCAATGCGGTGGCCAGTGAGACGGAGGAGCCCGGCGTAGTAGAGGTGCGCTTTCCCGAGGTGCCCGGGATCCCGGATGGGTTTGCAGAGATGCGGGCCATCATCGAGGATATCCTGCCGTGCCATCTGGAAATACGGTATGTCTACTGGTACATTACCTGGGCCATGCTGCAGGCGCGCTTTCAGACCTGGGGAGAGATCGAGTCGCTGGGACTGAGCTGGAGCGCATTGGAAAAGCTGGTACGATGAGAGTTGGGGTGGAGTTGAAGGCGGAGCATATCAAAAATGGGGCGCTGGCCCTGCTGGCGGCGGCGGGAGGGCTGCTGGCCCAAGCGCTGGGAGGCTGGGATACGGCACTGCAGAGCTTGATTTTCTGCATGGCGGTGGATTACCTCACCGGTATGCTGGTAGCGGGGGTGTTCCGGCGCTCCGGCAAGACGGAGAGCGGCGCGCTGGACAGCCGGGCCGGGTTTCGCGGGCTGTGCAAAAAGGCCGGGGAGCTGGCGGCCGTGCTGGTGGCCGCCCGGCTGGACCTGCTGTTGGGCAGTGATTGGGCCCGGACCGCGGTGATTCTGTTCTTTGTGGGCAACGAAGGGCTGTCTATCCTGGAGAACGTGGGATTGATGGGCGTACCTTACCCGGCGGCGCTCCGGCAGGCGCTGGAGGCCCTGCGGGAGCAGAGGGCGGAAAAAGGGCCGGAGGAGTAATGTGAACCGAACCAGTAAAAACGGACAATAGACAAAACGCCCCCTAATGAAGGAAAATGAAAGTACTACATTAGGGGGTATTATTATGGCAAGGAAGTATCAGCACACCCAGGAATTACTGCCTAAAATCAAAGAAATGCTTGAAGGCGGAATGACACAGCGAGAGGTTGCGGAGAGACTTGGGGTGACAGGAGAGAGAGCAATCCATCATCTTCTTACACGCGAAAGGAAAAAGGAGCTACATGGCATACCGAAGCAGCGTGGTCGGAAACCCGCGAAGGCCCTGGCAGAGTACAAATACGAAAACAAGCGCTTGAAAATGGAAGTAGAGCTGTTGCGGGATTTTCTCTTGCTCACTGGGAAGGAGTGAAGATCAGCGTAAAATACAAGGTGATATACCGACACAGAAAAGAGTATCCCATCAGCGAAATGTGTCGTTTTTTTGAAGTATCCCGTAGCGGTTACTACGGATATGTCAGCAGGATGGATACCCTGGCCAAAGATTTGCCCCTTGCTGAAAAAATCCGAGAGTGTCAGGCAGAGAGCCGGAACACATATGGATACCGCAGAGTGTGTATCTGGCTTGAACGCAAAGGCATCCACCACAACCCTAAAACCATTCTCAGAGTAATGAACAAGTACAATTTGCTGTCGGTTATAAGAAGAAAACGATATGTAAGATATGGGGAAGGTCTGCACAAATACCCCAATCTGTTGAACAGAGATTTCACCGCTGAATGTCCGAATCAAAAATGGGTAACGG
>NZ_JANGBE010000130.1:0-287 GCF_024462255.1 Flavonifractor sp. DFI.6.63
TGTATCCACAGTGGATTCGGTCTTCATGAGTTCAAGGAAGAGTTAGCAGGACCTGAATACGCCCAGAGGTTTGTAGACCAGGTAGACGAGCTTGGAATAGAATACATCCTAAATACTATGGTCATAGAGCTTACACCAGACAAAGAGATAATAGCTATGAGCGAAAACGGACTTGTAAATATAGGTGCAAAGTCTATAGTCCTAGCTATGGGATGTAGGGAGAGAACTGCAGGTGCAGTAGCTATGAACGGCTATAGACCAGCTGGAGTATACACTGCAGGTATGGC
>NZ_JANGBE010000131.1:0-287 GCF_024462255.1 Flavonifractor sp. DFI.6.63
CTCCCCTCCCGGGGTTCTTTTCACCTTTCCCTCACGGTACTATACGCTATCGGTCACTAGGTAGTATTTAGCCTTGGGGGGTGGTCCCCCCTGCTTCCCACAAGGTTTCACGTGTCTCGTGGTACTCTGGATCATATCAAGAGTCTTCTTGGCTTTGTGTACGGGACTATTACCCTCTGTGGTAGAACTTTCCAGAACTCTTCCACTCGCAATAACCACTCCTTAAGATATGTCCGCAACCCCAAATTAGTAAACTAACTTGGTTTGGGCTCTTCCGCGTTCGCTCG
>NZ_JANGBE010000132.1:0-287 GCF_024462255.1 Flavonifractor sp. DFI.6.63
GCACCAACGGCCGCCTGCAGGACCTGCGCCAGGCGGCGGCGGTACTCAAAGGCCGCCGGGTGGCCAAGGGCGTGCGCAGCATCGTCATCCCATCCACCCAGCAGATCACTCTGGACGCCAAGGCCGAGGGGCTGATCGAGACCTTTATCCAGGCCGGCTGCGCCGTGTCTACGCCTACCTGCGGCCCCTGCCTGGGCGGCCTTATGGGCGTGCTCTCCGACGGGGAGCGGGCCATCTCCACCACAAACCGCAATTTCGTGTGCCGCATGGGTCCCGTCACCTCGGAG
>NZ_JANGBE010000133.1:0-285 GCF_024462255.1 Flavonifractor sp. DFI.6.63
AGGCGCAAAGACTCCAAAAACCGCTCGTGATAGTGGGGAACGGAGCCGATCATACGCCAGTCAAAGCGCCCGGCATCCACCAACCCGTCAAATTGTTCCTCGGAGCAGCCGGGCCATTCGGCACGGATCATGGTCAGGGCCTGGGCACGGTCGTTGGGGTAGTCGCGGGGCAGACGTTCCAACCGCAGCCGTTCTACCATCAGGCGCTCCGCCAGCTCGGGCTGCCCGGCGGCGGACAGACGCAGGTCGATCAGACGTTTGGCCCCCTCCAGGTCACCGATGGCC
>NZ_JANGBE010000134.1:0-285 GCF_024462255.1 Flavonifractor sp. DFI.6.63
TTTATTTCCAACGCCTTCGGTCTGATCGGCACTTCCACTCTGATGAACACCTGGTTCCCCCGCAAGAAGGGCATCGCCCTGGGCTGGGCCACCATGGGCGCCCCCCTGTGCACCGCCACCTTCGTCGCCATCCTCTCCGGTCTGTTCGGCAAGTTCGGCTTCCCCACCGGCTGCACCATCGTGGGCGTGGTCGTCGTCATCTTCGGCCTGGCCTCCCTCTTCTGGGTGAAGGACTATCCCCACGACGTGGGGGCGTATCCCGACAACATCCGGGACGAGGGCGTG
>NZ_JANGBE010000135.1:0-282 GCF_024462255.1 Flavonifractor sp. DFI.6.63
GGCGGAAAGACCCTGGTCAGCCCTGGCCTGTAGCCACTCGTTGACGTACTTCCTGGCGCTTTTCAGCGTGGTACATTCCGGGTGATGCTCCTTGATGTACTGGATAAAATACTTGGTGTGATTCCAGTAGCTCTTGTAAGTGTTGAAGGAGAAAATCTTCTCCTTATCCGTCCCGGCAACCACCGCCGCCCGTTTGCTCTCCCCAAAGGCTTGCATCCCCACCAGGTTGTCATAGGCTTGCTGATGGAGGTCTTTATAGTACGCCTTATTCCTGCGGCCCAC
>NZ_JANGBE010000136.1:0-282 GCF_024462255.1 Flavonifractor sp. DFI.6.63
CTCGGCAGGCGTTTCTGAACAAAATCTGGCCTGCATACAAAATGTCCTCAGACTTGGTCAGCAACGGGATTCAGTCAAACGGATTTGGGGCTGGAGATAGTAGTATTTGGGAAGAGCAGTTTGAGTATAACGCTTTTACTCAAGCGTTGTATGCCGCAGGCTTAGATGCGGCACAAAAACTGGCAATAGTTTTGGGCCTCCAGGATCTTGCTGTCTCCTATAATGGTGCTGCGGGGACAATTCGGAGCGCTATCCAGAGAAGTTCGACTGATGGAGTTGCCG
>NZ_JANGBE010000137.1:0-281 GCF_024462255.1 Flavonifractor sp. DFI.6.63
CCCAGATCTCCCCGCAGCAGATCCAGCAGCCAAGCGGCGTACTGCGCCGGCAGGGAGCGGTCCAGGCCCAGATAAGCCTCCACCCGCGCGCATACGTTTTTCCAAACGGTCAAATACAGCACGGACGGCACCTTTTGTGCACCGGTTAATAAGAAATGCAAGAAACAGTTTTTCCTCTGTAAAGATCATGGTTAACAGTGTTTTCTGGGAGTCCCTTGATGACTTTACTGTGTCCATTTGTACATAAGAATTTAATTCCAAAGAACAGAAGTCTGCATAGG
>NZ_JANGBE010000138.1:0-280 GCF_024462255.1 Flavonifractor sp. DFI.6.63
GAGCCTGCGCCGCAGGTCGCCGCGGGTGAGCACCACGGTACGCAGACGGGTACGCAGCAGGTAGACCAGCGCCATCCCCATGGAAAGTGCCTGACCCAGCACCGTGGCCAGCGCGCCGCCGCCGCTCCCCAGGTCAAAGCCGAAGATGAACAACGGGTCCAACCTGGTGTTGAGGACCGCGCCGGACAGGGTACAGAGCATGGAATAGGTGGGGCTGCCGTCGGCGCGGATCAAATTGCTGCATCCGGTGGTAAAGGTGAGCAGCGGCAGGCCGAAGGCG
>NZ_JANGBE010000139.1:0-280 GCF_024462255.1 Flavonifractor sp. DFI.6.63
GATTTTCATACGGTCAGTACACCAACGAAAATCACGCCGAGGATATGGATAGCCCCGCCATATGAGATTTACCCAGAAGGTGTTGGTAAACTCTGGAACAAGCCTATGTGGAATAATAGGTAATTTGTGTTCGGGGTTATTTGCAGCCTCCTTCATGCGCGTAAGAGAGCGAGTGGCACATAGCGCAACAACTGGGGATTCGACCAGAGTGTCTGTGCTGATAACATGAACGGGTTTGTGTAATTTATCCTTTGGATGCTGGGAAAGTGCGATCCAAAGA